>RGZZ01000240.1 GCA_010028905.1 Pseudomonadota bacterium
TTCACCGATTCGCTCATCGATCCGGTTAGCGGTCAGACGGTGGGGAGCTGCTTCGTGACCATCGATCTCTCCCGGCGAGAGCTGGCCGTCGACGCCGATCCGGGGCGGTCGGAGAGCTACGACTATCCTCACATGACGGTGCGCATCCGCTCGGAGGGAACGGTGCGCGATGACCTCGGCCACCTGGCCGCGGTGCGCAGAATCGACGCCGAGCTCGACATGTCGCCGAAGGCGCGCCGGCAGCCGGTGTCGCACGCCGCGCGATACACCAATCCGAATCTCTTCCGCTTCCTCCGCTGGGAGGACGCCGGCGCCATCTGACCCCCTCTGCCGCGCGCGCTCGTCCGCAGCGCACGCGATCACGGGAACCATGGGAAGAGGCTGCTCGGCGCGCCGGGGAGGTGCCCCCCTGCCTCCCACCCCTTGGGGAGGCGCGACTCCCTCGAAGGAGGGATTTTGATCGTCGGGCGCAGGAGGGCCTCACCACCCGAAGAAGTGCGGCCCCGAGGCGCGCGTGCCTTCTCGTTCTGCATACCGGCAGAGAGACGCGGCTGACGCGCAGCAACAAGGAGAGAACCACATGCGAATCGCCCTCATCGACGGAGTGCGCACCCCGTTCGTGAAGTCGTGGGCTGACTACAACAAGCTCAGCGCCCTCGACCTGGCACGCCGCGCCGTGCAGGAGCTCATCGAGCGCAGCGAGCTCGATATCAATCAGCTCGACGAGATCGTGATGGGGGCCGTGCTGTCGCCCACACGCACGCCCAACATCGCGCGCGAGATCGTCATCTCCCTCGGTCTTCCCAAGCGCATCCCGGGGTTCACCCTCGGCCGCGCCTGCGCATCTGGCCTGCAGGCCGTCACCAGCGCCGCCGAGTCGATGCTCGCGGGCAAGAACCAGGTGGTCATCGCCGGCGGCACAGAGTCGCTGTCGAACGTGCCCGTGCAGTACTCGAAGAACTTCATCCAGTCGCTCATGGCGTTCCAGAAGGCCCGCACGGTGCAGCAGAAGATGGCCGCGCTTGGCAGCATCAACCCCAAGAAAGACCTGCTGCCGCAACCGCCCGAGCTCACCGAGGTCTCGACCGGACGCACCATGGGCCAGCACGCCGAGGAGATGGCCCGTCAGTGGGGCATCACCCGGGAGGCACAAGACGCCTACGCCATGATGAGCCATCAGCGCGCCGCCGCCGCGGTGGCCGCGGGGCGCTTCAACGACGAGGTCGCGCCCGTGCTCGCGCCGCCTGACAGCCACCCGGTGACGGTTGACAGCTACGTGCGCGCCGACACCACGGTCGAGCAGCTGGGCAAGCTCAAGCCCGCCTTCGACCGCAAGTACGGCACCCTCACGGCGGGCAACTCGAGCGGTCTCACCGACGGCGCCTCCGCGGTGCTGCTGATGACCGAGGATAAGGCGAAGGCCCTGGGCTACACGCCGCTGGCCTACATCAAGGGCTGGGCCTACGCGGCCCTCGACCCGGAGCAGGGCCTGCTCATGGGGCCTTCATACGCAACGCCCAAGGTTCTCGATGACTGCAAGCTGAAGCTTTCTGACATCGATCTCGTCGACATGCACGAGGCCTTCGCTGCCCAGGTGCTTTGCAACCTGAAGGCGTGGGAATCGCCGGCGTTCGCCAAGGAGAAGCTGGGCCGCGACATGCCGCTGGGCGCCGTCGACATGAGCCGCTTCAACGTGAACGGAGGCTCCATCGCCCTGGGCCATCCGTTCGGCGCCACGGGCGGGCGCATGCTCGTCTCCACCGCCCACGAGCTGAAACGTCGCAACGGCAGGTACGCGCTTCTCACCCTCTGTGCCGCCGGCGCCATGGGCGTCTCGATGGTCATCGAGCGCTGAGCCCGCGAGACATTCCTGAACTGATCAAGAAAGGCCAAACAAGATGACCATGACTGCATCCAAGCCCCTGGCCCTCGAAGCCTTCAAGCTCGACATCGACGCAGACGGCATCGCCGTCGTCACCATCGACCTCCCGGGAGAGAAGGTCAACCTGCTGAGCGAGAAGCTCATGTCTGAGATGGAGCCGCTCATGCTGCGTCTCACCGAAGAAGACGTCAAGGCTGTCGTCTTCATCAGCGGCAAGCCGGAAGGGTTCATCGCCGGCGCCGACGTGAAGATGCTGGCCCGCGTGCGTACCGCCGAGGAAGGCGAGGCCCTCTCGAAGGCAGGTCAAGATGCCCTCAACCGCATCGAGGACCTGACCGTGCCCACGGTGTGCGCCATTCACGGCGCCGCCATGGGCGGCGGCCTCGAGTTCGCCCTGGCCTGCCGCTATCGCATCGTCACCAGCGACGCGAGCACGCAGCTCTCGCTGCCGGAGGTGCAGCTCGGCCTCATCCCCGGTGCCGGTGGCACCCAGCGCCTGCCTCGTCTCATCGGCATGGAGCCGGCCATCAACATGATTCTGAATGGCAGCAAGATCCGCGCCGACAAGGCGCGCAAGATGGGGCTGGTGCACGAGGTGGTTCCCAAGGAGCTGCTGCGCGACCGCGCCGTGCGTGCCGCGCGCCAGCTCGCCCGCGCCACCGCTGACCTGGGGCACATCCCCATCAAGCCTGCGTCGGCCAAGCGTCCGGCCCGCACCCTGGGCGCGCTCATGCTGCAGGCCACCGTGCCGGGGCGCGCCCTCATGTACAACACGGCGCTCAAGACGCTGAAGAAGAAGGTGGGCAACCACTATCCGGCGCCCTACATGGCGCTGGCCTCCATCTATCACTCGCGCGGACATTCGTTCGAAGAGGGGCTCGCCCTCGAGGCCGAGTCGTTCGGAAAGCTCACGGTGAGCGACGTGGCCCGCCAGCTGCAGAACATCTTCTTCGCCAGCACCGAGATGAAGAGCGAGCCTTGGCGCGCCAAGGACGGCAGCGTGGTGAAGCCCCACGCCGTCGCCAAGATCGGCGTGCTGGGCGGTGGACTCATGGGCGGCGGAATCGCCACCCTGTCGGCTGACAAGGGCTATCGCATCCGAGTGAAGGATCGCGACATCGCGTCGGCCAGCAAAGCGGCTGCCTATGCCGACAAGTTCTTCTCCGAGAAGGTGAAGAAGCGCCACATCCGCCCCTACGAGAAGGACATGGCCATGGGGCTGCTCTCGGTGACCGATCAGTACACGGGGTTCAAGACCTGCGACATGGTCATCGAGGCGGTCTTCGAGGACATGGCGCTCAAGCACAAGGTGCTTGCCGACGTCGAGGCGGTGACGCGGCCGGACTGCGTCTTTGCCAGCAACACGTCGGGGCTTCCCATCACGAAGATCGCGGAGGGCAGCAAGCATCCCGAGACGGTGGTGGGCATGCACTACTTCTCGCCGGTCGAGAAGATGCCGCTGCTCGAGGTCATCGTCACCGAGAAGACCGCCGACTGGGTCACCGCCACCGCGCTCGCGGTGGGCCGCAAGCAGGGAAAGACCTGCATCGTGGTGGGCGATGGCCCCGGTTTCTACACCACCCGCGCCCTGGCGGCCATGATGAACGAGACCATTCGCGTGTTCGTCGAGGGGGCTTCGGTGGAGGGCATCGATCAGGCGATGCGCGACTTCGGCTTCCCCGTGGGCCCGATGACGCTCATCGATGAGGTCGGGTTCGACGTGGCCAAGAAGGTGCTGGTCACCATGGTCGAGGCGTTCGGGCACCGCTTCCCCGTCACCGACGAGGCCATTCTGCTGTTCGAGTCCGGGCGCCTCGGGCGCAAGAACGGTCGCGGCTTCTACACCTACGAGGGCGGCAAGAAGGGCGAGGTCGACCTCACCGTGTACGACCAGATGCCCTACGGCCGCAAGCGTCAAGACCCGTCGCCCAAGGTCATTCAAGATCGCCTGGCCTACGCATTCATGAACGAGGCGGCCATGATCCTCGAGGAGGGCGTGCTTCGCTCGCCCCGCGATGGCGACATCGGCGCCATCTTCGGGCTCGGCTTTCCGCCGTTCCTGGGCGGTCCGTTCCGCCACATGGACACCATCGGCATCGCCAACGTGGTGAACCGCCTGCGCGATCTGAAGCAGTCGTTCTCGAAGTCGTTCGAGCCGGCGAAACTGCTCGTGCAGATGGCCGAAGAGGGCAAGACCTTCTACGGCGGCTCGAACTAGTCGTCGCGGCCGCGGGTTGCGGCGCTTCGCACCGGGTGAGGGCGCCTCTCCAGACGGAGGGGCGCCTTCTTTCATGTCACGGGCGCGGGGCGACGGGGCGCGTCAGTGGCGGCTCAGCTCCGGCGCAGCAGGGTCCACGTCTCGAAGACGCCGCTGTGGTTGCGCGTGTGCTTCACGATGCCCACGCCGGGGGCGAGCCACCAGGTTTCCTGGCCGAGTCCCTCGTTGGTGATCTTCAGGCACTCGAACGTTCCCGCTGGCGTCTCTATCTTCTCTGGACCCTCTCGGCGTCCCATGATGTTGAAGCCCAGGCAGCCGGCGAAGCTCTGGGTCTTCCAGCGATCGGGGCCGCTCCAGCGAAGGTCGGCCGTGGGAATCAGGGCAGGGGCGCCGGCCACGCCCACACGGCTCAGCTGGAGCAGCTGCACGCCATCGGCGCTGAGCTTTGCCTTCGTCTCGATGCCGTCGATCACGAGCGGCCAGTGACCGTTGCTGACCCCGCCGGTCACGCGGATCGTCACGCTCGGCGATCGCGGCACCTGTGTGCGGGTGCGATCCTGCACGTCGCGCGCGTACGTCCATTCCGCGCCAGCGCGCAGCGGTAGACAGGGGCCGTCGGCGGCCCAGAGGGCGCGCGTCAGGGTGCAGAGGAGCACTGCGGCGACGAGGGGAGCGAGGCGAGGCATGGGGGGAACCTCCATGTGTATGTGCTCTGGATGAAGGGGGGACGCGGCCCAAGGCCCCAGCGCCGTGGGACGGTGAAGGCTTCGCGTGGCCGAGGAGAGCCCCCTCCGCTCGACCCGCCCGTCTGGCTGGCGCGGGTCGATCTCCGGAACTTGTTTCCGTCTTGTGACCCTGCAGTGACGGGGATGTTTCACTTTGCGATGTAAAGTCAGGAGTGTGCTTTGTGTTGCAAAGTTTGAGCGGAGGTGTCCGATGACGGTTTCAATGTTGTTGCTGATGGTTGCCGTGGCCGTGGGGACGGCGGGGGAGTGGCTGCTGGTCGACCAGCCGGCCGGCGTCAACGTGCTGGTGTTCGCAGCGCTCGTCTGCGGGGGCGCGTGCCTCATCGCCCGCCGCTGTGAGCGGCGATCTGCTTCGTGGGTCACGGGGCTCTGGGCTTCGGCGGTGGTGTTCGCGCTGGCCGGCGCGTGCTACGATGCCGAGGTGGTTCAGGCCTGGGCGCCGGCACTGTGCGGTCTCATGCTGCTCCTGGCCCTGGCCTGGTCGTTTGCTGGCGCGGTGTCGCTCGATCGGTTCAGCGTGCCTGTCCCGGTCTCGTTGGCGCTGAACGTGCTGGTGTCGCCCTTGTACGCCTGTCTCGGGCTGCGCGCGGCAGGGGGAGATGCGACGTGCCGCATCCTCGATAGGCGCCTGCTCACCGGCGTCGCGCTCTCTCTGCCCCTGCTGGCCGCGTTCACCTCGCTGTTCTGCATGTCTGACCCCGTCTTCGAGCGCAACGTGAACGCCGTTCTCGAGGGCATCTCTGTTGACGTCGTGGTGTCGTTCATGCGCGTCGCGCTGTTCAGCGCGCTTGCCTTCGGCCTGCTGCATCGCCTGCTGCTGCACGCGCACGCGCCGCAGACGCTCACCTCGTCGTTGTGCGTCGATCCGGTCGTGGTGAGCGTGGCCTTGTCGCTCGTGAACGGGCTGTTTGCGGCCTTCCTCGTCATTCAAGCCCGATATCTCTTTGCGGGGAACGCGGTGCTGAGCGTGCCGGGGCTCACCTGCGCCGACTACGCGCGGCGCGGGTTCTTCGAGCTCGAGGCGGCCACCCTGCTCGTGCTGATCATCGTGGTGATGGTGCACGCGGTTCTCCACGCTGCGTACGGGCGAACGGCTGCTCGCGCGCTGAGCGCTCTCCTGGCGGTGCAGACCCTGGGCATCGCAGCCTCCGCCGCAAAGCGCATGGCGCTCTACACCGACGCGTATGGCCTCACGGTGCTCCGCTTCTACGCCAGTGCCGGCATCGCCGTCATCTGCGTATTGCTTCTCGTCACCATTGTGGGGAATGGGCTCGACCGAACGCTCGCCTGGCTGGCCTCACGCGTCTTCGTGGTGGCCCTGGTCGGCGTGGCCCTGGTCTCGCTGGTCGATGTCGAGGGGATGGTGGCGTGCGTGAACCTGGCGCGAGCGGAGCGGGTCGATGTGCGCTATCTGGCGTCGCTCTCGGCCGACGTGGTGCCCGCCCTCGAAGCCGGGTGCGCGTCGGGAGATCCCGCGGTTGCACTGCTGGCGCGCGAGGCGTTGGCTTTGTGGCGGGTCACCCACGTGGGCACATCCCACGACTGGCGCTCGTACAACCTGTCACGGGCTCGCGTCAGGGATTCAATCTTGGTGCCCCCCCACGCACGCGCTACAGGAGCAGCCAAACAGATCGTTCAAGCCGGGGGCGAGACATCGCGTGAAAGCCGGATCTTCTGACATGCGCACACATACCAACCGTCCAGTAGTCGTCTCGACTGCGGCTCGCAAGTCGTCGCCGACCTGCTCACCGCAGCAGAGACTGTTGTGAGACGGTTGATATAGCAGAAAGGCCCGCGATGCGGGCCTTTCTGGAGACGACGCGGGCGCTTGCCGACGTCCTGCGTGTGATGTCGAGCAGGTGCTCGCGAGCGTGGGCTACTTGACGATCTTCACGTTGCGGGCGATCTTGTTCTCGCCTTCCTTGATGTACTTCACCTGCGCCTTGGCGCCGACAGCGGCCTTGCCCGCGATGAAGCAGGCCTTCTTGTCGTAGCTGAACTTCCAGGCGGTGGCGCCCACCTTGAGGGTGAAGGCGTTGTCTGACCACGACGAGATCTCGCCGCTGATCTGCTGCACAGACGCCTTCGCCGAAGCTGCGGCTGCGGCCGGTCGGGCGTGTGCGGCGAGCATGCCGCCGAAGCAGGTGAACAGGAATGCGGCCACGAGGCCGGTGACGATTCTGCGGGTGATGCGCATGGGGGGCTCCTTCTTCAGATGTCTGACCCTTGAACAGGCCCGCAGTTCTGAGCGGAGGAAGCCATCTCCTTCCGGATGCGGGCTCGCGAAGTGCGATGTTTTCACGAAATGAGCCGCGCATTTTACGCTCTCCTGACGATCATTTCCGGGATCATGCAATCGCCGCGCGTACAGTTCGCCGTGCCCAGCTGCCGCCGGCAAGGGGCGATTGAGACGTTGAGGGAGAGCACACCGTGATCAGCCGTCTACCCAACAGCATGAACCTCTATGGCAGCCTTGGTTCTCAGCCACAGCAGCGGTCATTCGATCCGGTCGGCCTGCCCTTGACCTCGAGCCTGCTCCAGAGCCTTCAGCCGAACGCACAGACGTGGTCGTTCGGCGCGACGCCACAGCCGGCCGCTCCCGCGCCCGTCGGGACGCCCGCGCCGCAGGTGCAGCGATGGTCGTTCGGCTCGACATCCCAGCCCACTTCCGCTCCGCCTCCCGCGGCCGCGCCTCCCCCGCCGTCGGCGAAGCCGATCCAGGAAGAGGCC
>RGZZ01000241.1 GCA_010028905.1 Pseudomonadota bacterium
TTGACCGCTTCATCGCCGAAGAAATCAACAGTTATGTCGCTGCGGCACGCGCCGCTCAATTGACCCCTGAATAAGCCCCGCCCCATGTCCCAAACCCTTTCTTCTCCGGCCGTGCGCATCCATGCCATTGGAGGGCCCGAGGTGATGCAACTCGAGTCTGTCGATGTGCCCGCGCCTGGAGCGCCGGTGCTCACCGCGCCCCAGGGACGAGGCCCCGCCATGGCAAGCGGGTCGGGCACCCGAGGCTTCCCGCTCGGCACAGGGACGACCAACGGTGCCGGAAGCACCGCGGGCGGCGCGATGGCCGGTGCGCGCGATGGCGGCGACAGCGGAGGAGGAGCCAGCGCCACCTACCAGAACTGGGTGCACGTAAGCTTTGCCCATCGCGGATTCCTCGATCTGGTGACCCGCAACGTCGACCTCGATCGAAGCCCTGAGCCCACAACGTGGGAAGATCTGTGCACGCTCACGGGCATCGATCCCACGACGCTGCAGTCACAGCCGCACGTGTCGCCCTATCTCAAGCGCCTGGTCTACGCCGTGCCCCGCAGGGAGCTGATGAAGACCATCATCGGCATGCGCGGAACGGTGAAGCTGCGCGCCACCGTAGAGCTCTCCGGGAAGGCGCACGCCGAGGTGCTGACGTCGTCCGGCACGAGCGTGCTCGATGAGGTGGCCGTGTGCACCATCGAGACGAGCCACTGGCTGCCCGCCCTCGACCATGGCGCCCCCGTGATCGACGGCATCGAGCTCGACATGCGATTCAGCGATGTGGCGGAAGGACCGACGGGGCACGCACTCACGGCGCGAGGGCAGCGCGAGGGGGCGCAGGGGGCCGTGATCACGCCCGCAGGAGACGGCCAGGCGCCGGTGAGCGTTCCCGGAGGCGCGGGGCAGCGCCCGGGCTCCTGGTAGGCCCGCGTACCGCTCCCGCGCGCAAGATGCACGGCAGCGCTGCGGTCGACGCGCGCGCACGGCTACTTCCCGCCCGTGCCCACCGCGCTCTGGATGAAGTGACGCTGGAAGATGATGAACAGCACCACCACCGGCAGCACCGAGATGGTTGTGGCGGCCATGAGCAGGTTGAACTCGATGTTGTGGCTCGAGCGATAGAACTGCAGCCCCAGCGTGACGGTGTAGGTGCCCTGGTCTTGCAGGTACAGCAGGGGGGCGAGGAAGTCGTTCCACACGCCCTGCACGGTGAGCACCGACATGGCGGCCAGGCTCGGCCACGAGAGCGGCAGCACGATGGAGCGCAAGATGCGCAGCTCACTCGCCCCCTCGAGGCGCGCCGCCTCCTCGAGCTCGACCGGGAAGGCCCGGAACACCTGTAGCAGATAGAGAATGAAGAACGCATTCCCGAGCCAGCTGGGAAGCACCAGCGGCCAGATGGTGTTCACCATTCCGAGTCGGGCGAAGATGAGGTACTGGGGCACCATCACGACCGGGAAGGGCAGCACGAACGCGGCCAGGGTGGCCAGCCGCATGAACCTGGCAGTCCGTCCCTGAAGGCGCGAGAGCCCCCACGCCGCGAGCGGGCACGAGACCAGGTGCCCCGCGAGCACGAGCATGGCCAGAACGAACGTGTTCCAGGTGTACTTCACCATGGGCACGATGGCCAGGGCATCTCGGAAGGTCGCCGCATCAGGGCGGGTCGGGAGAAGGGCGAGCGGATGGGCCACCACGTCGGCGTCGCTCTTGAACGCCGTCGAGAGCATCCACGCCAATGGCAGGGCGAAGAACGCCGCGGTGACGAGCGCCAGCATCCACAGCGCCATGGTGACGGCCGTCGAGCGACGCCTCATGCGAATCCTCCGTCGTACCCACGTGCCCTCATGTGCGTTCCTCCGTGAGTCGGGCCAGCAGCACCGAGATGCCCAGCGACACGGCGAACACGATCATCGACAGGGCGGCGGCGTAGCCGAACTGCAGCTCATGGAACGCCTTCTCGTAGAGGTAGAGCACGATGAACATGGTGGCCCCGAGCGGGCCGCCCGCGGTGGCCACGTAGGCCCCGGTGAAGCTCTGCAGCGTGGCGGCCGTGCCGAGAACGAAGCTGAACGTGAGCGTGGGCATGAGCTCCGGCAAGGTGATGCGCGAGAAGATGGCTACCGGACCCGCGCCGTCGATGAGCGCGGCCTCGTAGACCGAGGTGGGAACCATCTGACGCGCCGCGAGCACGAGAAAGGCGGCTCGCCCCAGGCCCCACAGGCTCATGAGGAAGAGCGTGAACAGCGCCACCCGAGGGTCGAGCAGCCAACGGGGCCCCGTCACGCCGAATGCGGCCAGCACGCCGTTCACGAGGCCCGTCCCTGGCTGGAAGAGCCACATGCCCACGAGAGAGAGCGCCACCCCCGAGAGCACCGTGGGCAGATACACCGCCGCGCGCACCGCGCCCACCGCGACCCCACGCAGACGCCCCGTGGCCCCTTCCGCGATGTGGTGCAGCAGCAGACCGATGCCGAGCCCGCCCACCACCTCGGTGGGCACGTACATCGCGGTGTACAGAAAGGTCACCTTCACCGATTGGATGAAACGATCATCAGACATGAAGATCTCGCGATAGTTCGAGAGCCCGACCCAGACGGGCGCCCCGAACATGTCCCAGCGGCAGAAGGAGAGCCCAGCCACGCTGATGAGGGGCAGCGCCACGAAGAGCACGAGACAGAAGGTCCACGGAGCGAGCATGGCCAGATAGGGTGCGTCGCTCCCGGCGCGACGCGGCCCGCTCATGGCCCCTCCTCCGCCACCGCGCGGCGACGCCAAGCGTCGGCCTGGGCGGCCAGCGCGTGTGCGGTGCCCACGTAGTCGCGCTCCGGGGTCAAGATAGCCGTCTCCATCAGCGCGCGGGCCGCCGGCTCACCGTAGCGGGCCCAGTAGCGGTCGCGCGTGTAGGCGCGAGGGCGGCACGTCGCGAGAGACCGCAGCCACGGGCCGTCGAGCGGATCGCTCTCGAGCTTCTCTGCCTTCACCAGCGCGCTGGAAGAAGGCAGGGCCCAGGCCCGCCAGACGGTGGAGGCATCGGGCCCCGCGTGATTGCGCAGGAAGCGCCACGCCAGATCCGGATGGCGGCTCTGGGCGCTGATGGCGAACCCCGCCCAGAACAAGATGTTCGAGGGGGCCTTGGGGCCCAAGGGAGGAGGCACCACGACCAGATCCTTGCCGAACGTCTCGACAAGACCCGGCTGCGGCCAGCGTCCTGTCACCCACATACCTGCCTTCCCCTGCTCGAACTGACGATTGCCCCCTTCCCAGACGCCGAGCTCTTGCGGAAGAGGGGCCGATCGATCTTCGATGACCACCCCGCGCACGAACGCCACGGCCTCGAGGGCGGCCGGGCCGTCGAGGGCGCCGCTGTACGACCCGTCGTCGTTGACGACCCCGCCACCGGCGCCGGCAGCGAACAGCTCGAGCGTCGACGCGACAGGTCCCGGCATCACGACGCCCCACGTATCGGTCTGGCCATCGCCGTCATCATCATGCGTGAGGGCGCGGGCCGTGCGACGAAAATCGTCCCAGGTCCAGCCCTCGCGTGGAAGGGGAACGCCCCGCCTTCGAAAGACGGCCGCGTTGCAGAAGACGCCGACGGGGGTGAAGTCCTTCGGAAGCAGGTACAGCTGTCCGCGCCATCGACCGGGCGCCGTGACGCCCGTCACATAGTCGCTGTCGCGCAGGGGCGGATCCTGCGCCATGCGGGCGTCGAGGGGGAGCAGGGCGCCACGGCTCACGAACGCGGCCACCGCGTCGTCTCCCAGCTGCACGATGTCCGGCGCGCCGCCGGAAGCGTACTGGGTGAGCAGGCGGGTGTAGTAGTCGCCCCCCGACACCGCCTCGAGGCGCACGTCGACGGCCGGCTCGCGGGCGCTGAAACGGGTGATGAGCTCGCGATGCGGCGCGAGGGCCCGCCCGCTGTCGCCGGTGGCCGCGCGCAGCAGCGGCGGCCCCTGAGCGGCCTCGGTGCGCGCGCATCCGAGGGCACCCAGCGCCATCGCGGCGATGAGAACAGCAAGGGCCGCGCGAATCGCGCGCAACCGAGGCGTTTGCTTCACGCCGATGTGTTGCGGCACGCGTGAGTGAATCCCTGTCGGGCCGGGGTCACCGTGTCACGACTGCTCGAAGAGGGGGGTGCTGAGGTAGCGCTCTCCGAGGTCAGGGAGCACCACCACGATGGTCTTGCCCGTCATCTCGGGCTCCGCGGCGACGCGCGACGCCACGGCCATGGCGGCGCCACACGAGATGCCGCAGAGAATGCCCTCTTCCCGCGCCAGGCGGCGGGCGTAGTCGATGGCTTCGTCATAGCCCACCTGCTCGACCCGGTCGACGAGCGACATGTCGAGGTTGCCGGGCACGAAACCGGCCCCGATGCCCTGTATCTTGTGCGGGCCGGGCTGCACGGGGTCACCGTTGCGCGTCTGCGTGATGACCGGGCTCTCGCGGGGTTCGACGGCGATGGAGAGCAACGGGCGTCCACGGTCGATCTCGAAGTAGCGCGAAATGCCGGAGATGGTACCCCCCGTGCCGACGCCGGCCACGAGGACGTCGACGTTGCCTCCCGTGGCCTCGAAGATCTCCGGACCGGTGGTGAGGCGATGGATCTCGGGATTCGCTCCGTTGGCGAACTGATCGAGCAGCAGCCACTTCTCGGGCTCGTTGGCGGCCATCTCGTGGGCCAGACCGATGGCCCCCTTCATGCCCTTGGCGCCCTCGGTGAGAACGAGATTGGCCCCCAGCTGCTGCATGAGGCGGCGCCGCTCGATGCTCATGGTCTCGGGCATGGTGAGCGTGAGCGGGATGCCCTTGGCGGCACACACGAAGGCCAGGGCGATGCCCGTGTTCCCGCTGGTGGGCTCGATGATCTGACGACCCGGGGTCAGGAGCCCGCGGCGCTCGGCGTCCCAGATCATGGCGGCCCCGATGCGACACTTCACCGAGAAGGCGGGGTTGCGGCCTTCGATCTTGGCAAGAATCGTAACATCAGACCGCGGGGAGACGCGGTTCAGGCGCACGAGCGGGGTGCCCCCGATGGTGGAGGCGTTGTCATCGAAGACGCCACCCTGCTGGTGACGTCCGAACTCGAGGAGGGTTTCGGTCTGCACGCGGGCTTCAACCTTTCGCGAGAGAGATGGAAGAGGGGTTATAGCATACCCGACTTCCCACGAACAGGGTTGCCCCGCAATCGGGGGATGTTCACATCCAAGGAGCGAAAGCCGCATCCATGAACGATCTGACACGAGCCCTCTGCGAGTCCATGGCCGCGCTGGCGCCCTCCCGTGCGGGCGAATGGCGGCCCCTTCCCGCGAGCGACACGGTGGCCAGGGTGACCGAGACCCTTCGCCGCGTGCTGTTCCCCGGCTACTTCGACACCGCCGAGCTGCAGGGCGAGCAGGCCTTCTTCCAGACCGGGATCGCGCTGCACGAGGCCATCGCCGACCTCGAGACACTGACGAGCCGCGCCCTGTGCTTCACATCGGCCGGACACACGCGTGACTGCGATGTGTGCCCACGGCGGGCGCGAGAGATCGTCGAACGGTTCGTCGGCCAGCTCGCTGCGCTGCAGCAACGCCTCATCGGCGACGTGCGCGCGGCCTACGACGGCGACCCGGCAGCGACGGGTCCCGAAGAGACCATCTTGTCGTACCCGGGAGTGCGGGCCGTCACCCTGCAGCGCATCGCCCACGCCCTGCACGTCCTGGGCGTTCCCCTCGTCCCCCGCATGATCACCGAGCACGCCCACGCGCTCACGGGCATCGACATCCATCCAGGCGCCGCCATCGGCGATCGCTTCTTCATCGATCACGGCACAGGCGTGGTCATCGGAGAGACCGCGGTGATCGGGCGCAATGTGCGTCTCTATCAGGGCGTGACCCTGGGCGCACGCAGCTTCCCGCTCGATGCGGAAGGAAGACCGGTGAAGGGGCGGGCGCGCCACCCCATCATCGAGGATGACGTGGTCATCTACGCCGGGGCCACCGTGCTCGGACGTATCACGGTGGGGCGCGGCTCGATCATCGGCGGCAACGTCTGGCTCACCGAGAGCGTGCCGGCAGGGTCGGTGGTGACACAGTCGGCGCTGCGACACGAGACCTATGGCGAGGGGGCTGGCATCTGAGCGCTCGCTCTGTGGAGCGGCGCGCACCGGCTCACATCTTGACGAGCTGATCGAGGTCAAGGACAACGGCCGAAAAGGCCTGCCTCCGCCTGAAAGGACTACCAGAGGTGCAGCTCACAGCCGCGCTTCCAGCGTGATGTAACGCTCAGCCTCGAGGGCAGCACGACAGCCCGAGGCGGCAGCGGTGACGGCCTGCCGGTACTTCACGTCGAAGGCATCGCCAGCCACGAACACGCCCGGCACGGCCGTGCGGCTCTCGCCCTCCACGGTGCGCACGTAGCCCTTCTCATCGAGGGGCACCTGGCCATCGACGAACCAGGTGTTCGGCGTGTGCCCGATGGCGACGAAGAGGCCATCGAACATCTCGCTGGCCACCTCGCCCGTGTCGACGTTGCGCAGCGTGAGACCGTGCATGCGCTTTTCGCCGAGGACCTCGACCACCTCGGTGTTCCAGTGGAAGACCACGTTGGGGAGGGCCTGGACGCGCGCCTGCATCACCTTCGACGCGCGCAGCGTGTCGCGGCGATGGATGAGATGTATCTCACGCGCGATGCGCGACAGCTGCAGCACCTCTTCGAGGGCCGAGTCACCGCCGCCGTTCACCGCCACCTTCATGCCGCGGAAGTGGGCGCCGTCGCACACCGCGCAGGTCGCGACGCCGCGGCCCATGTATTCGTCTTCTCCAGCAATGCCCAGCCGTCGCGCGCTCGCGCCGGTGGCGATGATCACGGCCGGCGCGACGTGCTCTCCGCTGTCGGTGGACACGCGCAGGCGTCCGGGCGTTCCGAAGTCGACCGCCACAGCGTCTTCCTCGATGACGACGGCGCCGAAGCGCTCGGCCTGCTCGCGCATCATGCGCATGAGGTCGGGACCGAGCACGCCCTGCGGAAAGCCGGGGAAGTTCTCGACCTCAGTGGTGGACATGAGCTGCCCCCCGGACGCGTAGCCCGCGATGACCAGCGGGCGCAGAGACGCGCGGGCCGCGTAGATGGCGCTGGTGAAGCCCGCGGGGCCGCCGCCGATGATGATGACGTTGTGCTCGCTCACGTTGTGATCGCTCACGTTGTGCTCGCTCACGATGTCAGGCCTCCGTTCCCACGGTGCGGGGCGCAAGCGCCGCTTCGAGCTTCGTGCGGTTCATGCCGAGGATCTCGCGACCGTCGACGATGGTGAGCGGCGTGGCGGCGTATCCTCGGTCGTGCAGCGCTTGCAGCGCCGCGTCGTCGGCCCGCACGTCGCGCTCGTCGAACGCGACGCCGCGGGCCTTGAGATAGGCCTTCACCTGCATGCAGGTCGGGCAGCCGGGCTGGGTATAGACGGTGACGGATGGGGTGGACATGGGACCTTCCTCCTCGTTCTGGTGATTTTTGGATGGGCCTCGGATCTTCGGGGGAGCGGTTGGGGTGCGATCTGATGTGTAGATACGAGTCAAGTCTCTCATTTCCATACTAATTGGAAATAATTGG
>RGZZ01000242.1 GCA_010028905.1 Pseudomonadota bacterium
CTCGACGCCGCGCTCTCGTCCGTGACGCCCGCCCAGCGGCAGCGCTACCTCACCGCCGGCCACGCCCCCGCCGTGCTCAACGACCGAGCGGTCTCGAGCGGACCGGCCTGGCTGAGCTCAGGCGTTCTCGACGCAAAGCACGCCACCGTGCAGTCGAGCGTTCTCGACACGGGGCCCAACGCCCCCTTCGGCACGAACGACATGCACTACGTGAAGGCCCTCGCACCAGACGCGGCCATCGAGTGGGTTCTGGTGGACGGATTGCGCGGGGCCTAGTGCTGCGCCTGCGCAGCACGCCCATCAGGCTTGACGACGGGCCGCGGCCATCGCGGCCCTCGTGCTGCGCAGCACGAACAGGCCACCTCGGCGGGAGGTTGCAGGGTGCGGTGCGAACATGCCTGCACCCTGGAGCTATCGCTCCAAGCCGATCAGGAGCCCCGCGTGCAGATCGACTACCCCCTCGACGGCTTCTTCGACGAGGTGTTCAGCGCACCGCACCACCCCCGTCCCCACTACCAGAGCCTCATCCGCCGGCTGGGCGAGCTCACCGAGCGCGACCTGAACCAGCGCGAGCTGCTGCGTGACGAATCGTTCCGCATGCTGGGCATCACGTTCACCCTCGGGAGCGACCTCGAGCGCCCCTTCCCCATGGACCTCTTCCCGCGGGTCATCCCGGCCCGCGAGTGGACGCGCCTCGAGCAGGGCCTCATACAGCGGGTGCGCGCCCTCAACGCCTTCATCGATGACGTGTACAACGAGCGCCACGCGCTGCACGACGGAATCGTGCCCTGGTCGCTGGTGCTCTCGTGCAAGGGCTATCGACGACAGATGTGCGGCTACTCGCCGCCGGGCGGCGTGTGGGCGCACGTGGCCGGCATCGACCTGGTGCGCGACATCAACGGCGAGTACCGCGTTCTCGAAGACAACCTGCGCGTCCCGAGCGGCGTGTCGTATGTTCTCGAGAACCGCGGCGCCATGAGCCGCGTCTTCCCCCGCCTCTTCACCGATGGCTACAAGGTGCGACCGGTCGACGTGTACCCGACGGCCCTTCGTCGCGCGCTGGGCAGCGTGTCGACGCGAGGCCGCACCGATCCGGTGGTGGTCTCGCTCACGCCTGGCATCTACAACTCGGCCTACTTCGAGCACGTGTTCCTGGCACGCCAGATGGGCATCGAGCTGGTGGAGGGGCGAGACCTCGTCGTGCTCGACCACTCGGTGTTCATGCACACCACCCACGGACTGCAGCGGGTCGATGTCATCTACCGTCGCATCGATGACGACTTCCTCGATCCGGTGGCCTTCCGCCCCGACTCGGTGCTGGGCGTGCCGGGCCTGCTGTCGGCGATTCGCGCGGGCAACGTCACGGTGGCCAACGCAATCGGCACAGGCGTGGCCGACGACAAGGCCATCTACGCCTTCATCCCCGATCTGATCAAGTACTACCTGGGCGAGAAGCCCATCATCAAGAACGTGCCCACCTACCTGCTCGAAGATCCGTCGCAGCGCGAGCACGTTCTGGCGCGCCTCGATCAGCTGGTGGTGAAGGCCGTGGGCGAGGCTGGCGGCTACGGCATGCTCATCGGCCCGAAGGCGAGCGACAAGGACATCGCCGACTTCCGCCGCAAGATCGTGGCCGATCCGCGAAACTACATCGCGCAAGAGGTGGTGCAGCTGTCGCGCGCCCCCGTCTACAACGGCGGCCGCGTGTACCCGGCCCACATCGATCTGCGGCCGTTCGTGGTCACGGGCTCGCAAGGTTCGTTCGTGCTGCCAGGGGGCCTGACGCGCGTGGCGCTGGTGGAGGGCTCGCTGGTGGTGAACTCGTCACAGGGCGGCGGCTCGAAGGACACGTGGGTGCTCGAACGCTCGAATGTGTCGACAGCCACGCCATCACGGCCCACGGTTCTCGAACCGGCCGGGCGCGGGAGGTCTTGATGCTCGCACGCATCGCCGAGAACATCTACTGGCTGGGTCGCTACGTGGAACGGGTCGATGACATGCTCCGCCTGCTCGAGGTGCAGGAGGAGACCGGCGGGAGGTCTGCGGCCTCGAAGGGTCAGGCGCCAGCACCCGCGCCGAGGTGGTGAGCACCCTGCTGCTGGCCGAGACCGATCACTCGATCCGCACGGCCGTGCGCAGGGCGCGAGAGAACGCGCGCATCGTGCGCGACCGCCTCACACTCGAGGTGTGGACCGCGGTGAACGGCTTCTACCTCGGGCTCGAGCGCCGCGCCCAACGCGCCGACCTCAGCCTGCCCGACTCGCTCTACGAGTGGATACGCGAGCGCTGCGACCTGATCTGGGGCGCCATCGACAACACGCTCATCCGCGATGACGGATGGGCATGGCTCAATGCCGGGCGCTATATGGAACGCACCAGCATGACGGCCCGCACCCTGCTCGTCATGGTGCCGCGGCTGTTCGACCTCGACGAAGCCTCCATGCATCGCTGGCTCACCCTCCTGCGGTTCGTGAGCGGAAGCCACGCCTTTCGCCGCGTGTCGAGCGGCCTGGTGCGCTCGAAGGACGTGGTGTCGTTCGTGATGCGCTCCGACGTCTTCCCCCGCTCGCTCACCTACTCGGCCCGCGAGGCTCATCGCGCCCTCTTCTCGGCCGGCCACGACGCCACTCGCGCCGCGCGGCGCCTGCAGCGCCTTCGCGCCGATCTCGACTTCCGCCACGCCGATGAGGTGATGGCGCGCCCTGAAGCGTTGCTGCGCGAGGTTCTCTCCGACCTCGACGCCGTGCACGCCGACCTCCAGGGAGAGATCTTCGGATTGGAGCCGGTGCTTCTCGCCACCGAGTTCAACAGTGCGCTATGAAGTAGAGCATTCAACGGTACTCACCTACGGCGGCGAGGTCGCGCGCAGCTACAACCAGCTGCACCTGCGCCCCCTCGATACCCC
Organism: Pseudomonadota bacterium; assembly: GCA_010028905.1. NCBI lineage: Bacteria > Pseudomonadati > Pseudomonadota > Pseudomonadota bacterium. Next base: position 2,906 of record RGZZ01000242.1, read on the forward strand.
CACCCAGCGCCTGCTGCGCTACGACGTGGTGATCGAGCCCACCGCAACACCGCTGCGACACGTCGACGCCTTCGGCAACACGGTGGAGAGCTTCAGCATCTCGACGCCGCACAGCCGCCTGCGCGTGCACACCCGCTCGTCGGTGGAGGTCATCGGTCCTGTCCCGTGCAGCGAGGGCCCCAGCTGGGCCGAGCTCGACCGCCTGCGCACCGAGGGTCCTTGGTTCGAGCTCACCATGCCGAGCCGCTACGTCGATCCGAAGGCAGACTCGGCAACTGCTCGAGCCCTGCGCAGGCACCCCACCCCCGGCGAGGCCGTGCGCGCGCTGGCCGCCCAGATCAAGGCCCGCTTCACCTACGACACGCAGGCGACCTATGTGGGGCGCACGGTGCGGGCCCTGCTGCTCGAGGGGCGCGGCGTCTGCCAGGACTACTCGCACTACTTCTGCAGCGTGGCGCGGGCCGCGGGCATCCCCGCGCAGTACGTGAGCGGCTATCTCGCCACCGAAGACCCGTCGCAAGAGGTGGCCAGCCACGCCTGGGTCGAGGTGGTGTGGCCCACGGGAGGCGTGCTCGAGCTCGACCCCACCAACGGCGAGGCGCGTCGCGACCGACGCATCCGCGTGGCCGTGGGGCGCGACTACGATGACGTGCCCCCGTTGAAGGGTGTGTTCTTCGGGCGCGGCGACCAGAAGCTCGAGGTGAGCATCGCGCTGCGTGCCGACTCTGACAAGACGGTGCGCAAGCCCAACCACAAGGTGCTCGCGCGACGGCGCCTGCGCGAGCACGACGAGTCGGCCCAGCAGCAGCAGCAGCAGCAGCAGTGATGCCCTGAGGCTACCCTGCCTGCACCGGCGGCATCGGGCGGGTGATGCGCGGGGTGACGGTCTCTTCGAGGGGGATGAAGACGCGGAACACGCTCCCCTTGCCGAGGGTGCTCTCGACCTCGACCCGCCCGTGATGCGCCTCGGCGAGCGCCTTCACGATGGCCAGCCCCAGGCCGCTCCCCCCAGTGGAGCGGGCCCGCGCCGAGTCGATGCGATAGAAGCGATCGAAGAGGCGCGGCAGGTGCTCGGCGGCGATGCCGATGCCGTCGTCGCGCACCTCGACAACGCCCATGTCGTCGCGCTGCCCCACACTCACGACGATGTTCCCGCCGTGCTCGGTGTAGCGCAAGGCGTTGCCGATGAGGTTCACGAGCACCTGGCGCAGGCGCTCCGGATTTCCGAGCACCAGGGGTTCAGCCCCACCATCGTCCATCGACAGGGTGCGATGGACGGCCAGCACCCGCATCTTATCGACGGTCTCGCGAGCCAGCACATCGAGTCGCACCGGCTCGAGGCGCAGCGGCGTGCTCTGTGTCTTCGAGAGCAGCGAGAGATCTTCGACGAGGGTGATCAGGCGCGCGATCTCGCGCTCGGTCTCTTCGGCCACCTCTCGCCGCGTCTCTTCGTCGAGGGGCTTGCCCAGCAGATCGACGTTGGTGCGGATGACCGTGAGCGGATTGCGAAGCTCGTGCGAGGTATCGGCGAGCATGAGGCGCTGCGCTTCGAGTATGCCTTCGAGGCGCTCGACCCCCTTGTTGAACGCGCGAGCGATGCGCGCCGCGTCATCGACCTCGCTCTGGCTGATCTCGACGCGCTTCGAGGCGTCACCCGACGCGACGATCTCCTCCGCGGTACGCACAACCCGGCGCAGCAGCGCGACCTGGGCGCGCGCGCGATGCACGACCACCGCGAGGGTGATCAGGCTGAGCACGGTGACGGCGGTGAGTACCTGCACAGACATCACGGCTCAGCCCTCGCGCAGGGCGTACCCCACGCCGCGCACGGTCTGGATGAGCCGCGGGAGCCCGTCGACCTCGAGCTTCTGTCGCAGGCTCTTGACGTTCACGTCGATGATGTTCGACTCGCCCATGTGGTCAGAGCCCCACACCGCCGCGAAGATCTGATCGCGATTGAGCACCTGGCGCGGATTGCGCAAGAGATACGCCAGCAGGTCGAACTCGCGCTGCGAGAGCGCAATGGCCGTCGTACCGCGAAAGACCTCTCGCGTGCCGAGATCGAGGCGCAGGTCGGCATAGCCGAGCCCCTCGCCTGAGGGGGCGCCATCGACGGGCGCCGCACCAACCCTCGCCCGACGCAGCAGCGCGCGGATGCGGGCCAGCAGCTCTTCAATGGCAAACGGCTTCACCAGGTAGTCGTCGGCCCCGATGGCCAGACCGGTCACGCGATCGGGAACCGTGTCTCGCGCGGTGAGCATCAGCACGGGCACCTGGCTGAAGCGGCGCAGCCGCTCGGTGACCTCGAACCCATCAAAGCCCGGCAGCATGACGTCGAGCAGCACGAGGTCCGGACCCAGCCCCAGCTTCTCGAGAGCCTCCGGGCCGCTCTCGGCGGTCTCGACCCGATACCCTTCGAAGACCAGACGGCGGCGCACCGATGAGCGCACCGCGGGATCGTCTTCCACGAACAAGATGAGCGGGGTGTTCTCGGGCATTGCACGATGCGTTTCTGTGCGCCGCGCAACGGCCCCTGTATGCCCTGCAACAGCCCCTTTGCGCCCGGCGCAGACCCGACCTGTGCGATGCGCCTCCCTCCGGCGGATTGAACCTGATGCGTCGGCTTCGCCACACCCGTGTGGCAGGAGCGGCAGGGTCTGATATTGAACCTGCGGGCCCGCCAAGAAGCCGTGCTGGCTGTTCGCACCTTGGCGGCCCACCCGCCCATACGGCCGTGCACGCACGGCCCCATGAAAGGGGAGAACATGAACACGCTCTGTGCGCGACTCGCCCTGGCCACGGCCCTCACCGCCAGCCTCTGCGGTCGCCCCGAGGCCGTCTCGGCCGCCCCGCTCGTCCCAGCGCGGCCAACGCCAGCCCAGGCTGCACCCCCACTGGCCTACGTGGCCGACATGCCGGCCATCTTCGAGGTCAGCGACCCGAACCGCCCCGCTGTGGCAGCCCGCGCGCGCGTTCCCGCGAAGCCCTCGCGCACCGCCGAGGCCGCGCCGAAGCCCGGCCCGAACATGCGCCCGCTGCGCGTGATGGCCACCGCCTACGCGCTTCGCGGACGCACCGCCGGGGGCACCCTGACGCGCATGGGCACCATCGCCGTCGATCCCCGTCTCATCCCCCTGGGCACCCGCCTCTATGTGCCAGGGTACGGCTGGGGCAAGGCCCTCGACACGGGCGGCGCCATCCGCGGAAACGTCATCGACCTGTGGATGCCCTCGAACCGCGCGTGCTTCGCGTGGGGCGTGCGCAGCGTGAACATCATGGTCGAGGTGCCCGATCGCCACGCAGTGGCGTCGAAGCGCCCCACCACCCTCGCCAGCCGCGGTGGACGGCCACGCAAGCCGAAGCCCCACGCGGCCGCTGCGCCCGCAGGCTCCGCTTCGACCGCGACACCGGCCGCGGCGCCCGCCAAGTCGTCTTCGGGCGCAGGTGCAGGCGCGTCGAAGGCCCCGTCGCATTCGACGCCTGCAGGCCACACGTCAACGCCATGAAGCGTCTCTTCATCGGCATCACGGGCGGCTCGGGTTCCGGCAAGACCACGGTGGTGCGCAAGATCGTCGAGAACCTGCCGCCCGGCAGCGTGGTGGTGGTTCCGCAAGACGCCTACTACAAGGACAACGCACACCTCAGCTTCGAAGACCGGGCAAAGATCAACTACGATCACCCGTTCGCATTCGACAACGATCTGCTCATCACGCACATCAACGACCTGCGCGACGGCAAGACCGTGCCGCAGCCCATGTACTCGTTCATCACGCACTCGCGCCTGCCCGACGTGCTCAACGTCGAGCCGCACGTCTGTGTCATCGTCGAGGGCATTCTCATTCTCGAAGACGAGCGGCTGCGCAGCCTGCTCGACATCAAGGTCTTCGTCGACACCGACGCTGATGTGCGCTTCATCCGCCGCATGCGGCGCGACACTGTCGAGCGCGGTCGCTCGGTCGACTCAGTGGTCGATCAGTACATGAGCACGGTGCGCCCCATGCACCTGCAGTTCATCGAGCCCACCCGCCGCTACGCCGACGTGGTCGTGCCCGAGGGCGGCGCCAATGACGTGGCCATCGATCTGCTGGCCGCACGGGTGCATCAGCTGCTGGGGTAGCCGCCGCAGGCTGTGCGGCATTCGCTCCAGGCTGCATGGCGTTGGCCGCAGGCTGCGCGGCATTCGCGGCGCGGTGCGCGCTGCGTCTGTTCGGTCTTCGTCTTGCCGAACAGGGTTTCAGGAAACGTTGATCGAGCGCCACGCTACAGCTGTTCGGCCAAAGCCCCGCCCGCTGCACTCACGCCAATCGCGCCCGCTGCTTTCACCACAGCCCCGCTCACAGGGCCACGCACGATCGCGCGGGCTCACAAGACGCGAAATAAACTCCCCGAAAAGAACATCCCCACTAACAAGGGCCACACCGAAGCCTGCACTGCCTCACGCCACGGGCTCCGCAGGACCGGCGTACCTCGCGGGCACCTGCAGCCACCTCGCTGATCTGCGAACGCTCGGTTGCGCGGGTACACCAGTCACCTCGCCGATCCGCGAACGCCTCGTTCGCGCGGGTACACCAGTCGCCTCACTGATCCGCGAACGCTCGGTTGCGCGGGTACACCAGTCGCCTCACTGATCCGCGAACG
>RGZZ01000243.1 GCA_010028905.1 Pseudomonadota bacterium
CTCCGGCACCTTCTCCATCGATCTCTCGCGGGAGAACTGCGATGCGATGTACAGCAACGACGTGCTCCCCACGTGGGCGCTCCAGGCGCCAGAGAACGGTCGTCGCGCGGTTCTCACGCGAGTGCGGGGGGCCGTCGCCCCCATCTGATCGCAGACCTCGACGTGCGGGAATCGCGCCAGAGAGGGGAAACCCTCTCCGTGCTCCAGAATCATCCCCCCCATGACCGTTCCCCGAGACACTGAGGCAAGGAGAGACCGCCGCTGACTGGTCTTCAGGGCTGGCTCGTCTTCTTCGTCGTGATCACCCTGTTGCTGGGGCTTGATCTCGGCTTGTTCAACCGCCGACCGCACAAGCTCGATCTGCGTCAGGCGACGGCCTGGAGCTTGTTCTGGATCGCCCTTGGCCTTGCCTTCGGTGCCGCGGTGTACCTCAAGCGCGGCGAGACCGAAGGGCTCGACTACTTTGCTGCCTACCTGGTCGAGAAATCGCTCTCCGTCGACAACCTCTTCGTGATGGCGGTCATCTTCAACTACTTCAAGGTGAACCCCCAGCATCAGCATCGCGTCCTGTTCTGGGGCATCGTGGGCGCCCTCGCGCTTCGCGCCGCGGTGATCTTCGCGGGCATCGGCATCCTCACGTACTTCACGTGGACCGAATACCTCTTCGGCGCCTTCCTGATCTACACCGGCATCAAGATGCTGGGCAGCGATGACGATGACGACGACTTCTCGCCGGAGACCAACATCTTCGTGCGCATCGCGCGACGCATCTTCCCCGTGACCGACCACTACCGCAACGTGCACTTCTTCGTGCGCGAGCCCGGGCCAGACGGCCGCAAGATGCTGCACGCCACGCCACTGTTCATCGTGCTGCTGGTCATCGAGAGCGCCGACCTGCTGTTCGCCGTAGACTCCATTCCCGCGGTGCTGGCGATCTCGCGCGACCCCTTTGTCGTTCTCACATCGAACATCTTCGCGATTCTCGGGCTCCGGTCGCTCTACTTCGTGCTCGCCAGCTTCATCGATCGGTTCCACTACCTGAAGATGGCGGTGTGCATCATCCTGGTCTTCGTGGGCGCCAAGATGGTCGGCGCGCATCACCTCCACGTGCCGACCTCGGTCACCCTCACCGTGATCGCATCCGTGCTCATCATGGCCACGTTGCTCTCGGCCGTTCGCGAGCGACGCCATCCCACCCCGCCCTCCACCGACGCCGACGCGCAGGCAGACGCGCAGGCCGACGCGCAAGCCGATGCGCAAGCCCTCCCCACCGCCGTCGACGAAACACCGCAGGCCACCCCCTGATTCGTGATCCGGCCCCTCCGCGCGGGGTACCCCGCTCCCCGCAGCGGCGCGGCTCGGCAGGAATCCGCGCGTCGCTGCGCGGAATGGGCGTGGCGATGAACCAGACGACAGACTTCCAGTCAAGCCTCGCGGCACTGGCAGACAACGCACGTGCCCGCGCCGCCGAAACCACAACCATCAAAGACCTCGAAGCCGTGGAGGTGCACTTCCTCGGTCGCAAGGGCGAGCTCACCGCGGTTCTGCGCGGTCTGGCCACCGTGCCCGCCGACCAGCGCCCCGCCATGGGCAAGCTGGCCAACGAGATCAAGACCGAGCTCGAAGCGATCTTTCGCACACGCGAGGGCGCCCTCAAGCAGACTGCCCTCGAGCATCGCCTGCGCACCGAGCGCATCGACGTGACGCTCCCCGGCACGCCCCTCGAGACCGGTCGCATCCACCCCATCACCCAGGTGCTGCGCCGCCTCAAAGAGGTGTTCATCGGCCTCGGGTTCGACGTGGTCGACGGTCCGGAGGTCGAGCTCGAGCGTTACAACTTCGAGGGCCTGAACATCCCGGAAGATCACCCGTCACGTGACATGTGGGACTCGTTCTACCTCGGCGAGTCGCCCCTCGGCAACCTGCTGCTGCGCAGCCACACCTCCCCCGTTCAGGTGCGCGTGATGGAACGCCAGCAGCCGCCGGTGCGCGTCATCGTTCCTGGAAAGTGCTACCGCCGAGACGCGGTCGACGCCACCCACAGCTGGGAGTTTCACCAGATCGAGGGGCTGCTGGTCGACGAGGGCATCTCGTTCGCCGACCTGAAGGGGGTGCTCGACACCTTCGCCCGCGAGCTCTTCGGCAAGCGTCGCAAGACGCGCTTCATCCCATCGTACTTCCCCTTCACCGAGCCCAGTGCAGAGATGGCCATCGACTGCTTCGTCTGCGAGGGCACGGGCTGCCGCATGTGCAAGCAGTCCGGCTGGATCGAGATATTGGGCAGCGGCGTGGTGCACCCCAATGTGCTCGAGCGGGTGGGCTACGACACCGAGCGCTACACGGGCTTCGCGTTCGGAATGGGCGTCGAGCGCATCGCCATGCTCGCCCACGGCATCGACGACATCCGCCTGCTCTACGAGAACGATCTGCGCTTCCTGCGCCAGTTCTGAGTCCCGCCCCGTCTCTCCCGCGCTTCAGGATCGGCCGCACAGGCCACCCGCCGCGCGTCATCGATCTCCCGGAGGTCTCCCCCGATGAAGGTTCCGTTCAAGTGGCTCAACGACTACGTCGATCTGAGCGACATCACGCCCCAGGCGCTGGCCGATCGGCTCAACGCCGTGGGGGTTCTCGTCGAGAACGTCGAGAACCGCAATCCCGGCCTCTCGAACGTGGCGGTGGGATACATCGCATCCATCGAGCCACACCCGAACGCCGATCGCCTGCGCATCTGCCAGGTCGACGTGGGGCGCGCCGAGCCGCTGCAGATCGTCACCGCGGCCACCAACGTGCAGGCGGGCATGTGCGTGCCCGTGGCGCTCGAGGGGGCGCATCTGTCGGGCGGGCTGGTCATCAAGCGCTCGAAGCTTCGGGGCGTCGAGAGCAACGGCATGATGTGCTCGGCCGAGGAGCTGGCAATCCCCAGCAAGGACCTGCCGGTCGAGCAGCGCGAAGGGGTGCTCGAGTTCCCGCCGGACACGCCGCGCGGCGCCGATGTGCTCGACCTGCTGGGCATCGACGAGCACGTGCTGCTGCTCGAGCCCTTTGCGAACCGTCCGGACTCGCTGAGCCTCGTGGGCATCGCGCGCGAGGTGTCGGCGGCGCTGGGCCGTCCGCTCAAAACCCCCGCCCACGATGCGGCGGAGGCCGACGCCGAGAACCCCGTTGACGTGACCGTCGCCGATGCAGCGCTCTGTCCCCGCTACACGGCGCGCGTGGTGGTCGACGTGAAGGTGGGGCCATCGCCGCTGTGGCTCATCGGGCGGCTGCAGGCCGCAGGCATGCGCTCGGTGAACAACGTGGTTGATATCACCAATTTCGTGATGCTCGAGACCGGCCAGCCCTTGCACGCCTTCGACCTCGATCGCGTCGAAGGCGCGCGCATCGAGGTGCGACCCGCGCGAGACGGCGAGACAATGGTCTCCATCGACGGAGTCGAGCGCGCCCTCGACCCACGCATGCTGGTCATCGCCGATGCGTCTCGCCCTGTCGCCATCGCCGGCGTCATGGGCGGTCTCGACTCCGAGGTCTCGAGCAGCACGAAACGCGTGCTGCTCGAGTCGGCCGCGTTCCATCCGGCCTCGGTGCGCCGCACCTCGACACGCCTGGCCCTGCGCAGCGAATCGTCTCGCCGGTTCGAGAAGGGGCTCGACTGGTATGGGGTCGACCACGCCAGCCAGCGCGCCGCCCACCTGCTGGTCACCCTCTGCGGTGGACGTCTCGCACGCGGCGTGGCCGAAGCCGGAGGAGAGGCGCCGGCCCCCGTCAAGGCGAGCGTGCGCCCCCGTCGGGTGAACCACCTGCTGGGAACCCACATCCCCGAGGTGCGCATCGCCGAGATCCTGCGCGCTCTGCACTATCACATCGATCATGAGACGGCCGAGCGCATCGACGTCACCGTGCCATCATACCGACCCGACGTGCGTCGCGAGGAAGACCTCATCGAAGACATCGCGCGCCACTACGGCTACGACAACATCCCGCCCCGCCTCCCCTACGGCGCCACACACCCCGGGCGCACCAACGATATGGATCGCGAGTGCGAGAACATCCGCGACATCCTGGCCGACCTGGGTCTGTGCGAGGCCATCACCCTGTCGCTGCTCCACCCGTCGAGCTACGAGCGTCTCCGGCTGTCAGGCGCCCACGGGGGAGACGATGCCGTGAAGGTGGTCAATCCCCTGGTTGCCGACCAATCGCAGCTGCGCACCACCCTGCTGCCCCACCTGATCACGTCGGTCATGCACAACCTCAATGCGCGGGCCGAGCGCGTCGCCCTGTTCGAGATCTCGAACATCTATCGCAAGGTCGCTTCGCAGCCGCTGCCCGTGGAATCGCGTCGCCTCGCCCTGGTTCTGGCCGGGACACGAAACGGCAGCCCCCTGGGCTTCTTCGACCTCAAGGGCGTGGTGGAGGCGCTGCTCGCCCGTCTCGGCCTTCGTCTCAGTGTCGAGGCCGCAGGTGCAGAGGCGCCTGCGATGCTTCACCCGGGCAAGACCGGCATCGTGCGTGACGGCACAGGGGCGTCGATCGGCACCATCGGCGCGCTGCACCCGGGCGTGCTCGAAACCCTCGACACCCAGACCGAGATCGTGGTCTGCGAGCTCGACCTCGACCGGATCATCGCTCTTCGGGCGGAGCGCGGCCCCGTGCAGTATCGCCCCGTCTCCCGGTTTCCGGAGGTCTCGCGCGACCTCGCCCTCGTTGTGGCCGCCGACGTAGCCAGCGGACGGGTGGAAGACGAGATCCGCACGGCTGCGGGCAGCACGCTCACCCGCGTGCGCTGCTTCGACGTCTATCAGGGCAAGCAGATCGCAGACGGCGAGAAGAGCCTGGCCTACGCACTCACCTTCCAGCACGACGATCGCACCCTCACCGAACAGGAGATCGAACACGCCATGAAGGCGGTGATCGATCGCGTTTCGTCGGCACTGGGCGCGCGCGTGCGCGCGTGACGAAGCCTCTGGCTGCCAGATCGCGTTCCTCGAGATGAGCGCGGCTCGAATCAACGGGCCCGCTGACGGACTCGAGGCGCAGGTTCGCTGGCTCGTCTGTGTTCGCGGTGCACTGTCGGTGCTCGCATTTGCGACCCTCATCGCCCTTGACCGCGTGTTCAGCAACAAGGACATCGACATCGCCCTTCGCATGTGCGCAGCAGAGATCGTCGCCAGCCTGGCCTGGTGGTCGTGGCTGCGCGCCAGACGCCTGCTCGGGTTGCTCATGCACGCCGGCCTGCTGCTCGATCTCGCCGTGGTGACCGTCGGAGTGGTCGCCACAGGAAGGGCGGAAAGCCCACTCCTGCCGCTCTACGTGCTGGTCTCGACAGGCGCGGGGCTCATCAACCCGCGCGGGGTCTTCGTATACTCGGCCTTGTCGGGCGCCTGCCTCGCGTCCTTGATGCTCTCCCTGCACCTGCACAGTGAACAGGGCGTCTTTCAGCTCCAGCGTGTGACGGGCATCGCTGCGACCACATGGATCATTCTGGGAAGCAGCGCCCTCGTTCTCCACCTGCTGCTGCAGCGCGCGCAATCGGAGCGAGACGCGTTGCATCACCTGACAGAAGAGCGTGGGCATCGACGTGACGACTTCGACGCCCACCAGGCCGAGCAACGTCAGCTGAACAGCGACCTGAAGGAATCGCTCCAGTCGCGGGCCCAGTTCCTGGCGCTCATGAGCCACGAGCTGCGCACCCCGCTCAACTCGATCATCGGCTTCTCCGAGCTGTTGCTGCAGCGCGACATCAACGTCAGCGATGAAGAGCGTCGCCGCTTTCTCGAGCACATCGGCGGAGGCGGGCGACGTCTGCTCAGCATCATCGACCAGATCATCGACCTCTCTCGATTGAGCGCCGGAACCCTCGAGCTGCGCGCAGAGCCCCTTCACGCATCGCAGGCAACCCGAGACGCCGCCGACGCAGTACGAGACATCGCGGTAGCGCGAAAGATCGTCATCGAGACCGTGACCGCAGATGGGCTGCCCGCAGCGGTGGCCGATGCGAGGCGAGTGCGTCAGGTGCTGGTGGCCCTGCTCGAGAACGCAATCCGCTTCTCCCCGCCGGAAGCGAACGTGCGGGCGCTTGCGGAGCGAAGCGGGGAAGAGGTGTGCATCCGCATCACCGACCACGGCCCGGGCATTCCCACCGAACACATTCGACAGGTGTTCGAGCCCTTTCACCAGGTGGATTCGTCGACCCGACGCAAGCACGAGGGGCCGGGCCTCGGACTGGCCATGGCGCGTACCCTTGCCGAGGCCATGGGCGGCCGCATCGAGGTGGAAAGCGAGGTGGGCAAGGGAACGACCATGTCGCTCTTCCTGCCCACCTCGGTGCAGAACGCAGGCAGCGCTACGCCCGGCTGAGCTCCTTCTCACGCGCCCCCGATACCGCTTTGAGCAGCTGATCGTAGGCGTCGTTGAACTTCTGCACGCCCTCGCGCTCGAGGGTGTTGAGCGTGATGTCGTCGAGGTCGACGCCAAGGCGCTTGAGCGTGGCCAGAACCGCATGCGCCGCGGCTGCGTTGGCGGCGTTCAGCGTGCGCGCGCACACCCCGTGATCGCGGAAGGCGTCAACCGTCTCTTCCGGCATGGTATTGACGCAGTCCGGCCCGATGAGCTCGGCCACGTACAGCGTGTCCGGGTAGGCCGGGTTCTTGACGCTGGTGCTGGCCCACAGCGGGTTCTGCACCCGGGCGCCCTTGGCGGCAAGCGCCTGCCAGCGCGGAGACGACCCGAAGCAGCGTTCGTACGCCTCGTAGGCCACCTGCGCATTGGCCACGGCGATCTTGCCCAGCACCGATGGAACGGCCGGATCGGCGATCTTGGCCAGGCGCTTCTCTGCCTCGGTGTCGACGCGGCTCACGAAGAAGCTGGCCACCGACGCGATGCGGTCGATAGGCTTGCCCTCGGCGGCGCGACGCTCGAGGGCGCGCAGGTACACCTCCATCACCTCTTCGTAGCGCTGCACCGCGAACAGCAGGGTGACGTTGACGTTGATGCCCTCGTAGAGACAGGCCTCGATGACCGGAAGCCCGGCCTTCGTGCCCGGCACCTTCACGAGCAGGTTCGGCCGACCCACCCGCGTCCACAGCTCACGGGCCTGGGCCAGCTCGGCCTCGGTCTCATCGGCGAGATGGGGGTTGCACTCGAGGCTCACGTAGCCGTGACGCCCCTCGCTCGCCTCGTACAGCGGGCGGAACATGTCGCAGGCGCGCTGCACGTCGCCGATCATGAGCTCCCAGCAGATAGCCTCCGCGTCGAGCCCCTGCTTGGCCAGGGCGTGAATCGGCTCGCTGTACGACTCGCCGTGGGAGATGGCCTTCTGGAAGATGGCCGGATTCGAGGTCTCTCCGCGCAGGCCGTCTTCGTCGATGAGCTTCTGCAGGCCCCCCTCGTTCATGAGGTCGCGGCTGAGATAGTCGAGCCAGACGCTCACTCCCTCGTTCTGAAGCTGGAGAAGCGGGTTGGTGGACATGGGCGGAGGCCTCCTCTGGGTGGAGTGGACGTGAGCAGGGCGCTTCGACGGGAGCCGGCGCCAACTCCTGCGCGC
>RGZZ01000244.1 GCA_010028905.1 Pseudomonadota bacterium
CCGGCGATGTTCGAGAACTGCTTCTCGAGCGGCGTGGCCACGGCGGCGGCCATGGTCTGGGGGCTCGCGCCCGGCAGCTGCGCCGTGACGAGAATCGTGGGGAAGTCGACGTTGGGCAGCGCGTTGATGGGCAGCGTGCGCAGGCCCAGCACGCCGAACAGCAATATGGCGGCCATCACCAGGGTGGTCATGACGGGGCGCTTGATGAAGATCTCGCTGATGCTCATGCGCGCGCGCCGCCTCCATCGAGGAGGATGCGAGGCCGGGAGAGCCCTCTCCGGCCGCCGAAGCGCTCACTGATGCGCTCGATGTAGAGATAGACCACGGGCGTGATGAACAGGGTGAGAAGCTGCGACACGACGAGCCCGCCCACCACGGCGAGCCCCAGCGGCTGGCGGGCTTCCGCGCCTCCGCCCATGCTCACGGCGATGGGCAGGCTACCCATGATGGCCGCCACGGTGGTCATCGTGATGGGGCGGAAGCGCACCAGGCAGGCTTCCTCGATGGCTTCTGCCGGTGACTTTCCCTCGTTCCGCTCCGCCTCGAGGGCGTGGTCGATCATCATGATGGCGTTCTTCTTGACGATGCCGATGAGCATGAGCAGACCGAGGAATCCGTAGATGTCGAGGTCGACCTTGAACAGCATGAGGGTGGCAATGGCCCCCACGCCCGCCGAGGGCAGCCCGCTGAGGATCGTGATGGGGTGGGCGAAGCTCTCATACAAGATGCCGAGCACGATGTAGATCACCAGGATGGCCACGACGAGCAGCGTGAGCAGGCCTCCCACCGACGACTGGAAGGCCTGCGCGTTCCCCTGGAACGACGCGGTCACCCCGCGTGGCAAGGTCTCGCGGCAGAACCGCTGCACCTGTTCCACGACGCTTCCCAGCGACGTGCCGGGCGCAAGGTTGAACGAGATGGTGGCCGCGGGCAGCTGCCCCAGGTGGTTCACCAGCAGCGGCGCGAGACCTGTCTTGAGATGGGCGACGGTGCTCAGCGGAACCAGGCGGCCGTGGCTGCCGCGCACGTAGATCTTCGAGAGCACGGTGGGGTCTTTGTAGAACCGCGGCGCGACCTCGATGATGACCTTGTATTCGTCGCGCTCGGTGTAGATCGTGGAGATCTGCTGCGCGCCAAAGGCTTCGGCAAGCGCGGTGTCGATCTGGCGGGCGGTGAGACCCAGGGCCGAGGCCTTGTCCCGATCGATGACGAGGTCAGCCTCGAGGCTAGCGGTCTGCAGGTCGGTGGAGGCGTCCTGCACGCCGGGGATGTCGCGCATGCGCGCGAGAAGCTTGTCGGCGCCGCTGTAGAGCGCCTTCAGATCGAGGCTCTGCACGGTGCACTGGTACAGCCCCTTGGTCATCATGCCGCCGATGCGAATCGAGGGCGGGTTCTGCATGAACGCCTTGATGCCCACGACGCGCGAGAACTGGCGGCGCAGGTCTTGCGCCACCTGGTCGGCTGACATGGTGCGCTGGTTGCGCGGCTTCAGGGTGACGAAGAGCCGGCCGGCGTTGCCCGTGTTGCTGGCTCCTCCCACGCCGACCGCGCACATGAAGTTGTTCACCGCCGGATGCCGGGCAATGATGTCGGAGAGCTCGCGCTGATGCGCCTGCATCGCGTCGAACGAGATGTCTTGCGGCCCTTCGGTGGAGATCATGATCTGGTTCGTGTCGACGGTGGGGATGAAGCCCTTCGAGCACATGCCGAAGAGCTTCACGGTGAGCCAGACGAGTGCGATCGACGCGACGAGAACCACGAAGCGGAATCGCAGCGTGATGCGCAGCAGCACGGCATACAGGTTGCGCATCTCGTCGAACACCGATTCGGTGATGCGGTACAAGCGGCCATGAGCAGGGGGGGCGGCCTTCAGCATCCGGCTGCAGAGCATGGGAATGAGGCTCACCGAGACGAATCCCGAGATGGCGATGGCGCAGGTGATGGTGATGGCGAACTCGCGAAAGAGGCGCCCGACGATGCCGCCCATGAAGATGATGGGGGTGAACACGGCGATGAGCGAGACGGTCATCGACACGATGGTGAACCCCACCTCTCGGGTGCCGTCGAGGGCGGCCAGCATCGGGGTCTTGCCCATCTCGATGTGGCGCACGATGTTCTCGAGCACCACGATGGCGTCATCGACGACGTAGCCCACCGAGAGCGTCAGCGCCATGAGCGACAGGTTGTTGAGCGAGAAGCCTAGCCACGCCATGCAGAAGAACGTGCCGAGCAGCGACAGGGGAAGCGAGAGGCTGGGGATGAGCGTGGCGACAGGGTTGCGCAGGAAGGCGAAGATGACGAGAACCACCAGCACCACCGTGATGCCCAGGGTGTGCTCGACGTCGGTCACCGACTCGCGGATGGTGAGGGAGCGGTCGTACAGCACTCCGAGCCGCACCGACCCAGGGATCTGATCGGCGAGGAGCCGCAGCTGCTTGTGCACGTTCTCGATGACCTGCACCGTGTTGGTGTTGGGCTGGCGCTGCACGGCGAGAACGATGGCGCGACCATCGCCTGTCCAGTTGGCCACCTTGTCGTTCTCGACGCTGTCGATGACGTCGGCCACCTGTTCGAGGCGCACCGGCACCCCGCGCCGCACGGCGACGATGAGCGGGCGGAACTGTGCCGCGTCGAACCGCTGGTCGTTGGCCTGCACGCTGTAGGCGAGGTGCTCTCCCTGGAGCGTTCCCGTCGGCTTCTTGACGCTGCCGGCCTGGATGGCCTGCGCCACCTGATCGATTCCGATGCCCAGCGCGGCCAGGCGGTCTGGGTTCACCTGCGCCCGCACGGCGTACTTCTTGGCGCCGAAGACACTGACCTGGGCCACGCCGTCGACCATCGAGATGCGCTGTGCGACCAGGGTCTCCGCGTAGTCGTCGACCACGTGGAGGGGCTGGGTCTTCGAGCTCAGGAAGAGGTACAGCACGGGGGCATCGGCCGGGTTCGCCTTGCGCACTGTTGGGCGCGTGGGCATGGGGGGCAGGAGGGGCATGGCCGTGGCCACGGCGGTCTGGACGTCCTGGGCGGCGGCGTCGATCTCGCGGGTGAGATTGAACTGGATGACGATGGTGGTCTGCCCGGTCGAGCTCGACGAACTGATGGAGTCGATGCCGGCGATGGTGGCGAACTGACGCTCGAGCGGGGTGGCCACGGTGGTGGCCATGGTCTCGGGGTTCGCCCCCGGCAGGTTCGCCATCACCATGAGGGTGGGGAAGTCGACCTGAGGGAGATCGCTGATGGGCAGCTGACGAAATCCCAGCACGCCGAACACGACGATGGCCAGCATGACCAGCGTGGTCATGACGGGACGGCGGATGAAGACCGCCGAGATGTTCACGGCTTGTGCACGCGCACCTTGGCGCCAGGCGTCAGCTGCAGCTGACCGTCGGTGACGACGGTCTCTCCCGCCTTCAAGCCTTCGGCGATGACGGCCTTGCCGTCGGCTCGCGTGTCGACCTTGACGGCGCGCGACGCCACCGTGTCGTCGCCGCTGAGCACGAACACGTAGTCGCCGCTCTGGCCGGGCTGCACGGCCTGTTCGGGCACGAGCACCACGTTGCGCTGGCTTCCGAGATGCAGCGTCACGTTGGCGTAGCGCCCCGGCCAGAGGCGATGATGCGGGTTGTCGAACGTGGCGCGAAGGGTGATGGTGCCCGTGCTTGTGTCGACGGCGTTGTCGATGAAGCTCACGCGGCCTCGTTCCTCTCCCTCCGTTCCCCCCACCGCGGCGGTCACGGCGATGGGCGCGATGCGCTGCGCGCGTCGAATGGCGGGCAGCTGCTTCTCGGGCACCGCGAATGCGATGTAGACCGGGGTGATCTCGTCGATGGTGATGAGCGGTGTCGGGTCGTTGGCCTTCACCACCGCGCCCGCGTAGAGGCTGAGGCTGCCGGTTCGCCCGTCCAGCGGTGCCCGGATGGTGGCGAAGCCGAGCTGCACCGTGGCGTTTCTCGCCACGGCCTCATCGGCGGCAAGATTCGATTCGAGGATCTTCACGCTGGCCGCGTCGACCTCGAGGGTGGCGCGAACCGACGCGATGGCGGCCGTGTCTGAATCGACGATGCCCTTCTGGCTTCGTGCGGCCGCGGCTTGCTGTTCGGCCTGCTCGGTGGTGACGTAGCCGCTCGCGAGCAGGCTGCCGTAGCGCTTGTCCTGCCGGACCGCATACGCGTAGCTGGCCTGATCTCGCGCGAGATTGGCCTCGGCCTGCCGGATGAGGCTGCGGTCCTTCGCAACCGTGAGCCTCGCCTGGGCGATCTGCGCGCGATCGCGCGCGATGGCGGCGTGGGCTTGATCGAGCGCGGCCTGCAGCGGACGGGGATCGACCTGGAAGAGCACCTGCCCCTTGCGCACGAAGTCACCTTGCTTGAAGACCACCGCCAGCAGCTGCCCGCCCACCTGCGATGTCACCGCCACGGTGCGGTGGGGCAGCACGTTGCCCACCGCCTGCAGCGTGTTGCTCACACTTCCGAGCTCGGCTCGCGCCACGGTGACCGGGATGACGGTCGGCCCCTTTCGGTCCGGGCCGCTCCCGCGTGTGGCCTCGCGCTGGCGCAGGAAGCGCAGGCCGCCGAACAGGCCTCCGCCCAGCACGATCAGCAGCAGCAGGACGCACCCCAGGCGCGCGATGCGCTGCTCGGCATTCGCGTAGGGAGGTCCTCCGCTCGGTTCCCCCGGGGAATCGGGGGGAGCGTCGGCTGAGGTGGGGGTGCTGCTCTGCTGTAGGGTGCTCATCTGTTCGGCTGTGGTGCGCGCGCGGCTTTGATTCGCACCTCGCCCCGAGGCGCACCTGCAGCGGCCTCTGTTTGTGAGCAGATCTTTATTCACCGTCTCGTGGCGGAAACGTCACCCGGAGATCTGATAGGAGGCACTCCCAGCCTCCCGAATCTTCCTGCTACAATGGGTTGAATTGGGCGGCCGCACGATGGCGCCCACAGGCGCGCGCTGCCCGATGGCAGCGCACAACACGCACAAGGTGAGTTTTTCTGATGACGAGGTTGCGATTCTCTCGGGTGGTCTCGGGGCTGCTCATGCTCACGGCCCTTCTCACGTCTGGCTGCACGCCCGACAGCCCCAAGAAGCAGCCGTCCGCGCCGGCGACGCAGACCGCGGCGGGAGGGCCGGGCTACAACGTCGTGCTGGTGTCATTCGACGCGATGCGGGCACGGGAGACCAGCCTGTTCGGCTATGCGCGCAAGACCACGCCCAACCTCGACAAGTTCGCCGAGTCGTGCATCGTCTTCAAGAATGCCATTGCGCCCGCCTCGTGGACCCTGCCCGCCACCATGGCCATCTTCACGGGCCTCTTCCCCTCGGTGCACGGGGTCGTGAACAAGCTCACGCTGGCGCCAGACGGCAAGCTGGTCGACTCCACCCTCAGCCCCACCGTCGGCACCTTGCCGCAGCTGCTCCACAAGGCGGGGTACATTCTCGGCGGCTTCACCGGTGACGCGGGGGTGAGCGCCCGCTTCGGCTTCGGGCGAGACTTCGACACGTTCGTCGATGACGTGAAGTTTGGGGGCTTCGACCACTCGCAGCCGCCTGCGGAGCAATGGCTCGAGGCGCACAAGGATCAGCGCTTCTTCATGTTCCTGCACGGCTATGACTGTCATGGGCAGTACGATCCGCCCCAGGGCTACAAGCGCGTCTTTGCCGCTGACTACAAGGGGTCGCTGAAGGGCGACAAGGAAGAGCAGGCGGGCTTTCGCGAGCGCGCGCTGCAGCACAAGTTCGACAGCCCGACCCACGAGCCGGGACTCACGCCCGCCGAGTTCTCGGAGGCCGACGCGCGTTTCTACCAGGCGCTCTACGACGAGAAGATCCAGCTGGCCGACGCCCACTTCGCCGCGTTCCTGAAGAAGCTCGACGCCCTCGGTCTCACCGACAAGACCATCATCGTGGTGGTTGCCGATCACGGCGAGGAGTTCATGGAGCACGGCAACATCGATCACGGCCCCACGCTGTATCAGGAGATGATTCACGTGCCGGTGCTGATGCGCATCCCCGGCATGGCCCCGCGGGTGGTGACGCAGCGCATCAGCTCGATGGACGCGCTTCCCACGGTTCTCGACGTGCTCAAGGTCGCAACCCCGCGTCTCGATGGCATGAGCCTGCTCCCCTTCCTCGAGGGGAAGACCACGGAGCTGCCCCCGGTCTACTCCGAGACCGACTACCGCCTCTTCAGCCACAAGCGCGCGCTGCTCGATGGCGACTACAAGATCATCCACTCCCTCGACACCGACCGGTGGGAGCTCTACAACCTCAAGGATGATCCGGACGAGCGCAAGCCCACCGATCCCCGTACGAGCGAGGTCGGGAAGGCCCTCATGCGGCGCCTCGACGACTGGGTCTCGAGCCTGCCGCGTCGCTATCAGGACTACGGCTCCGACCCGTCAAAGATCATCAAGATCTTCTGAGTCTGCGCCTCGCTCGATGGCGTGGCGCCCTCGCTATCACAGCCGAGCGAGCCATGCCAGTGCGGCGCGGTACTCGAAGAATGGCTTGTAGCCGTTGTCACGCACCCACTCGAGGGCCTTTCGCGCGTCGCTCGTTCGGCCCTCGATGGCCGCCTTGAGCCCGATGTAGCAACGCGCCTCGGTCTGCTTCTCGACGTCGGTGGCGGCATTCAGCAGCGCCGTCTCGTCGAGCTGGCCCGCCAGGTGCTGCACGCACGGGTAGGGCCAGTCGTGAGACAGGCGGTCGAGCCCGGTCTGCAGCAGCGCGGTGGCCTCTGAAGGGTGCTTGTCGAGGGTGTAGCCGAGGCTCCCGATGATCACTGAGTAGGGCGACTGGTACGATCTCCAGCCCGCGTGGGTGAGGAAGCTCTGGGCATCGGCGGCCGCACCTGCGCCGTTGCCCACGCACAGGGCGCACCAGTAGCGGCACACATAGGCGTTGCTCGAGGTGAGGCTGCGCGAGAGAATCGCGTTGCTCGTGTTCACGGCTTCCGCGAAGCTCCCCATCTTGTACTGGGTGAAGGCCACGTTCTCGAGGACGTCGGGATCGTTCGGGTGCAGCTTGTCTGCCTCGGTGAAGTCTTGCAGGGCGCGCGGGTAGTCGGCGAGCTCGTTGTTCGACAGGCCGCGGCCGACGTAGGCGTCGACCGACGGGACGATGGCGATGGCGCGGCTGTAGGCCGTGACAGCTTCGCTGTGGCGCTTCTGCTCACTCAGAACGGCGCCGAGCATGGTCCAGGCCTCGCTCCACGTGGGGACGGCGTCGACCGCCCGCTGCAGGTCTTCCCGAGCCGGTTCGTACTCTCCGAGATTGTATCGGGCCAGCCCGCGCGTGAAGAACTGCTCTGGCGTCGCTGGTGTGAGATCGAGGGCGGGGTCTCTGTCGATGACCTTCGGTGCGCCGCTCGCTGTGCTGAGAAGCGGGAGCCGCCGCGCGATGTGCGCGTCTTTGTGGCTCCAACCCTCGCACGTCACGGTGTAGGCCGCGGGGGCTGCGTTCGACGACAGGGAGTAGGGCTGCTCGGATGCGGCTGGGCACGTGGGCAGCCTGGCGAGGTAGTGCGGCGTGAGGTCT
>RGZZ01000245.1 GCA_010028905.1 Pseudomonadota bacterium
CTGCTCTCCATCGGCGTGAAGGCCATCTTCACGCCAGGCACCTCGGCCGAGACCATTGTCACCACCCTCGACGCCTTGCTGCTCCCGGGACCCGACGGTACCGCGACGAACGCCCCCGCGGCGGGACCGCCCTCCCGTGCGTGAGCTCATCGCGCAGGCCCGAAGCGGTTCGATCCGCGCCGCCACGCGCCTGATCTCCCTGCTGGAAGCCGACCCCGCGCGCATCCCCGCGCTCTTCCAGGGCTGCGCCGAGCTGCCACGCCCGCATCTGGTGCTGGGCATCACGGGGCCACCTGGCGCGGGCAAGAGCACCCTCACCGACGCACTCATCACCGAGTGGCGTCGCCGACAGCCGGAGAAGCGCATCGGCGTGCTGGCCGTCGACCCGTCGTCACCCTTCACGGGCGGCGCCATACTCGGCGATCGGGTGCGCATGATGGGGCATGCCACCGACCCGATGGTGTTCATCCGATCGCTGGCCACCCGCGGGCACCTCGGCGGCCTCACCCTCGGAATCCGCGGCGCGGTGCGCGTGATGGCCCTGGTGGGCTGCGACGTGATCATCATCGAGACGGTGGGCATCGGGCAGAGCGAGATCGAGGTCGCAGGCGTGGCTGACATCACGATGGTGGTGCTGGCACCCGGTCAGGGCGATGGCGTGCAGATGCTCAAGGCCGGCGTGATGGAGGCGGGCGACGTCTTCGTGGTGAACAAGGCCGACCGACCGGACGCCGATCGCGTCGTGGCAGACCTGCGGGCAACCCTTTCGCTCGGCGACAACCCGCGCCAGGCCGAGGTGTTCTCGGCCATCGCCGTCAACAAGACAGGGGTCGATGCCCTCGTCGATGGCCTCGAAGCCCGCCTGGCGCGTCACGCCGACGAGATCGCGGCCCACCGCGACCAGGCGGCGCTCGACGAGGTCCGCGGCGCCGTGCTCGAAGCCGCGGCGCGGCGCTTTCAAGGCGCACTCGAGCGCATCGACGAGAGCAGCGAATCGCTGCGCGCCATCGTGCGCGGCGAGGCCACCGTCGAAGGCACGGTCGCAAAGGTGCTTCGCCGTGCCGAAGCAGACGCGATGGAGCAGCAAGGAGAGCGCGCATGAGCGATCACGTGAACGACCGCATCGCGGCCGGCATGAAGGCCTACGAGGAACGGGTGAGCCGGACCCTGGCCAGGAGCCCGGAGCGAACCGCGACCTTTGAGACCGTGAGCGGGCGCCCCGTGGCGCGCCTTTACCTCCCGGACCCCGAAACCACCACCGCCTATGACGAGAAGCTCGGCTTCCCCGGCACCTTCCCGTTCACCCGTGGCGTGCAGCCTACCATGTATCGGGGCCGTCTCTGGACCATGCGCCAGTACGCGGGCTTCTCGACCGCTGAAGAATCGAACCGCCGCTACCGCTACCTCCTCGAGCAGGGATCGACCGGCCTGAGCGTGGCGTTCGACCTTCCCACCCAGATCGGGCTCGACAGCGACGACGACATGTGCATCGGCGAGGTGGGCAAGGTGGGCGTGGCCATCGACACCCTGGCCGACATGGAGGCGCTCTTCGACAGCATTCCCCTCGACAAGGTCTCGACCTCGATGACCATCAACGCGCCGGCCTCGGTGCTGCTGGCCATGTACATCGCGGTCGGTGAGAAGCAGGGCGTTGCCGCCGACACGCTCGAGGGAACCATTCAGAACGACGTGCTCAAGGAGTACGTGGCCCGCGGCACCTACATCTTCCCCCCGCGCCCAAGTCTGCGCATCATCGCCAACATCTTCGAGTACTGCACGAAGCACGTGCCACGCTGGAACACCATCTCGATCAGCGGCTACCACATCCGCGAGGCCGGCTCCACCGCGGCGCAAGAGGTCGGCTTCACCCTGGCCGACGCCATCGCGTACGTGCAGACCGCCCTCGACGCGGGGCTCGAGCTCGACGCCTTCGCGCCTCGCCTGGCCTTCTTCTTCGCCGCGCACACCGACGTGCTCGAGGAGGTGGCCAAGTTCCGCGCGGCGCGTCGCCTGTACGCGAAGATCATGCGCGACCGCTTCGGCGCCAGGGATCCCAGGAGCCAGATGCTGCGCTTCCACACGCAGACCGGCGGTGTCACCCTCACGGCGCAGCAGCCCGACAACAACGTGGTGCGTGTCACGCTGCAGGCTCTGTCGGCGGTGCTGGGCGGAACCCAGTCGCTGCACACCAATTCAAAAGACGAAGCCCTCGCCCTGCCCACCGAAGACTCGGTGCGCCTGGCCCTTCGCACCCAGCAGGTGATCGCCTACGAATCGGGCGTGACAAACACCGTCGACCCGCTCGCCGGGTCGTACTACGTCGAAAAGCTCACCGACGAGATCGAGGCCGAGGCGGCCGACATCATCAAGCGCATCGACGACATGGGCGGCATGGTGGCGGCCATCGAGAGCGGCTTCGTGGCGCAGGCCATCGAGCGCTCGGCCTACGCCTATGGCATGAGCGTCGAGCGCAAGGAACGCATCGTGGTGGGGGTCAACGAGTTCAACGCGGGCGAGGGCGACGTGCACTTCGAGCTGTTCGAGGTCCCCGAATCGGTGCGCGAGCAGCAGACCCGCAAGCTCGCCGATGTGCGCTCGAAGCGCGACGGCCCGCGGGTGCAGCAGACGCTCGAGGCGCTTCGTGGAACGGCCCGCGACCCCAAGGCCAATCTGATGCCGGCCATTCTCGACTGCGTGCGCGCCTATGCCTCGATCGGAGAGATCTGCGGCGTGCTGCGCCGTGAGTTCGGCGAGTACACCGAGGGCGTGACCCTGTAGGCGATCGAGGATCAGCCCCCCCCGACAAGCCTGCCCACCGACAAGACACCCCCGAAGGACTGAGCGAGATGGTGAAGCAGATCAACCACATCGGCATCGCGGTGACGTCTCTCGCAGAGACGCGTCCCTTCTACGAAGAGGTTCTCGGCCTTTTGTTCGAGGGCGAGGAGACGGTGCCCGACCAGAAGGTGCGCGTGGCCTTCTTCCGCGCCGGCGAGGTGCGCATCGAGCTGCTCGAACCCACCAGCGCCGACAGTCCCGTGGCCACGTTCATCGAGAAGCGCGGACCTGGCGTTCATCACATCGCGTACACGGTCGAAGACATCGACGCCCGCATCGCCGAGCTCAAGGCCAGGGGTCTTCGCATGGTCGATGAGGCGGCGCGACCCGGCGCTCATCATACGCGCATCGCCTTCATGCACCCCAAGGCGAGCCACGGGGTGCTCACCGAGATCTGCGAGCCGAGCGCGTGAGCCGCGCGTCCGCATGATCCGCCGCGTCTTCCACGAGCAGATCGACTCCACCAGCCTCGACGCAAAGCGCCGCTACGACGGCGCCGCCCTGCTCGTCGTGGCCGCCGAGCAGACCGCCGGCATGGGACGCCTGGGCCGAACCTGGCAGAGCCCGCGCGGCGGGCTGTGGATGTCGCTCGCCTGGCCCATGCGTGAGCCGCTGACCGCCTATCAGGCCGCGCCTCTTGCCGTGGGCGCGGCGGTGGCCGAGGCGATCGGGGCGGTGTGCGAGGTCTCGGCTGAGATCAAGTGGCCCAACGACCTGCTCGTGAACGAGCGCAAGCTCGCGGGCATCCTCTGTCAGACCGAGCTCGACCGCAACGTGCTTGTCGTGGGCATCGGCATCAACGCCAACCTGTCTTGCGGCACGCTGCCCGAAGACCTGCGCCGCCCGCCCACCTCGTTGCGAGACGAGCGGGGGAGCGACGTCGACCTCCTCGCCCTCGAGGTCTCGCTGGTCGAGCGGCTCCAGGCCGCGATCGAGGCCTGCGAGCAGGGACGGTTCGGCACAGACATCGCACCCCGCGTGCACGCCCGTCTGTGCTGGCGGGGCAAGCGGGTGCGCAGCACCGACGGAGCGGGAACCGTGTTCACCGAAGGCGTGCTCGCGGGAATCGACGCAAGTGGCGCCCTGATCCTCGAGACCGAGGTCGGTCAGGTCGCGGTGACCGTGGGAGAGATCGCGCGAATCTGATCGGCTCGCGCGCCCCCGCAGCGAAACGCATTCTCCCCCTCGGTCAGGTCACGCCGCAATCGACCTGACCCGCAGACAGGCCCTTCCGCTGCAGACCCCGAAGCCGACCCGTACGAGGCGCGCCTCGGCGCGTCCCCTCGAACCCCCTCAGAGGAGCCGTTCATGAAGATCACTCGAGCCGCATCGTCGCCTTTCATCCTGATCATCTCGGCCATGCTCTCCGCCGCGCCCTCCGCGCTGGCTGTGCCGTCCACGTCGAAGGCTCCCCAGCCTGGCGTGCGCCTCGCCCAGACCCAGCTGGAGATGAACGAGCAGGCCGCCGAAGACTTCAAGAAAGCCGACGCCGAGCTCAATGCCATCTACAAGAAGGTCATGGCGGCCAGCGCGGGAGAGCAGAAGCAGGCCATCATCACCGCGCAGCTGGCCTGGATCAAGTTCCGCGACGCAAACGCAGACGCCTGGGCCGCACCCAACAAAGGGGGCAGCATCTACCCGCTGATCTGGCTCGGCGCAAAGACGCGCACGACCCGAACCCGCACCGCCGAGCTGAAGCAGCTGCTCGAGGAGCACCAGCAGCACTAGTGACGCCGGTGAATTCCCTGCAACTATGACAAAACGGTAACAACCCCGTAATATATGTGACAATTCGTTCACACTTTCGACCGTCGGCCCGCGCTATGCTCGTCTCAGAGGAAGAGAGGACATTGAGCAGATGCGTGAGGTTATCAAGGAGCGCGCGAGCGCGCTGTTTTCCGTGACAACCCTGGGACGAGGAGAGGTCTGTGTGGGTGGGCAGCCCATCACCGACAAGGCCTTCAAGACGCAGAAGGTGAAGCTGCTGCTGGTCCTGCTCGTGCTGTCGCACGGCAAGGACCTGAACGAGGACGACCTGATCGAGGCGCTGTGGCCCGACACCGGTCTGGCGGGACGACGCAGCCTGAACACGGCGCTGTGCCTGCTTCGCAAGGCGGTGGGGCCGCAGGCCGCGTGGGCCATCGAACGAGAGCGGGGATTCCTTCGGATCCGCCGTGACGCCACGGTGTGGTGCGACACCCCGGTCTTCGAAGCGCTCATGCGACAGGCCGTCGCTCTGCGCGATCGCCACGAGGTGGCGGGCGCCGCTCGGTTGTTGCAGCAGGCGAGCGCCCTCTACCAAGGGCGCTACCTCGACGGGTGCTATCTCGAGTGGGCCGTGCGCAAGCGAGAGACACTCGAGCTGATGGCCACCACGGCCCTCACCGAGCTGGCCACGCACGCCCTCGAAACCGGCAACCTCGAAGCTGCGCTCGAGCACGCCACGCGCGCCACCGAGATCGACCCGTACGACGAGGGGGCCCACCAGCTCGTGATGCGGGCGCACACGCGCCTGGGCAGGCCTGATCGCGCGATTCGTCAGTTCGAGCGCTGCCAGCGCCGGTTCCGCGACGATCTCGCCCAGGATCTCTCCATCGCGCTCGTCGAGGAATGCCTGCGCGCGCGCATCGGCACCGCGGCGACGGCCCCCATCGTGAGCGCGGCGCCGCGCTGGCAGCGACGCACCTCGCTGCCGCAATCGGCATAGCGCAACCCGAGGGCTCACGACGACTCATCTTGCGACTGCACGCAGCGCACGGTGTCTCGCGCGATGAGCAGCTCCTCGTTGGTGGGAATGACGTACGCCCTCAGGCGCGCGCCCACCGGCGAGATCTCCCCCCTGGCTCCGCCCACCATCTTCCCGTTGGCCAACGGGTCGATGGTGAGGCCAAGCCAGTCGAGCCCGGCGCAGATGCGCTCGCGCACGATCGGCGCGTTCTCCCCGATCCCCCCGGTGAACACGACAGCGTCGGCCCCGTTCATCTCGGCCAGATAGGCCCCGATGTACTTGCGCACGCGCAGGCAGAACAGGTCGATGGCCAGGCGGGCGCGGCGGTCCCGACTCTCGGCCTCCTCTTCGAGCAGCTCACGCATGTCGTGGGTGAGGCCGCTCACGCCGAGCAGCCCCGACCGCTTGTTGAGCAGGGTGTCGAGCTCTGCCAGGCTCAAGCCTTCCTTGACGGCGATGTACTCGAGAATCGAAGGGTCGACGTCTCCAGAGCGCGTGCCCATGACGAGGCCCTCGACCGGCGTAAACCCCATCGAGGTATCGAGCGAACGCCCTCCTTTGATGGCGCACGCGGAGCAGCCGTTGCCCAGGTGCAGCGAGATGATGTTCACCTGATCGCGCGCGATGCCGAGCATGCGGCGATACCGATAGGTGATGTAGCGGTGCGAGGTACCGTGGAACCCGTAGCGGCGAACGTGGTAGCGCCGGTAGTACGAGTACGGCAGCGCATAGAGGTACGCTTCTTCCGGCATGGTGGCGTGGAAGGCGGTGTCGAACACCGCGACCTGCGGCACGGCCTCGCCGAGCATCTCACGAACGGCCCGGATGCCCTTGAGATTGGTCGGGTTGTGCAGCGGCGCGAGCTCGACGCAATCTTCAATGCCCTTGAGCACGTCAGAATCGATGATGGTGGAGGCGCGAAAGCGCTCTCCCCCGTGCACCACGCGATGCCCCACCGCGTGGATGTCGGCCAGCCCCTTGATGTCAGGAATCTTCGCCTCGGGCGAGATGGCCCAGCGTAGGATGTACTGAACGGCGGCGCGATGGTCCGGCAGCGGCGCCGTGGTCACGACCGGCTCGCCACCCTCGACTGAGAGCCGCACCAGCCCCTGCCCGCCGAGACGCTCGAGCAGCCCCCGCGCCAGAAGGCGGTCTTCGTCCTTCTCGATGCGCTCGGCATCGGTCTCGATGATCTGGAACTTGATGGTCGATGACCCGCAGTTGAGGACAAGGACGTTCATATCACCCTCCGGAACAGATCGTCTCAGCGCCGTCTGATACAGGCGATGCAACCGTGTCTACAGCCGAGGCTCCTGTGGCTCGGTGAGGCGCCATCGCACGATGCAGAGCTGGCTGAAGGCGCGCATCTCCTCGAGGAGGTGACGGGCGTCGGGCAGGCCGCGCGGTGTCGAGAAGACAAGCAACATCTCATTGCGCTGGGCATCGACGCGAACCGTGCGCAGCGAGGGGAGACGCATGAGAAGCCCGACCTTCTCTCGCGCGCCGGCAACGTCGGCCACCGTGACCTGAAGCGCCCCGCATCGCCCCCCCAGCATGTCGACCAGGCAGCGGAAGATGTCAGACTCGGTGATGATTCCCACGAGCCGACCCTCGGCGATCACCGGAAGCGCCCCCACCTTCTCGGCCAGCATGCGTGAAGCGGCCTCTTCCACAGTGCAATCGGGCGCAATGTGGAGCACCGAGGTGCGCATCTGCGCCGCCACCGAAGGGCCTGACCGCGCCGCGTCATCGGAGATGGCGCGCAGGTCTCCCAACGTGATGATCCCGAGAACCACTCCGTCGGAGATCACGGGCAAGCGCCTCACGCGACGCTCCGCCATGAGCGTCGCTGCCTCTGTCAAGGCAGCCGCCGGACCGATGGTCACGGGGTCGGTGGACATGATGTCGGCAACAATCACAGATCGGTCACTCGCATGTCCAACCGCTTCAAGCCGCGCGCGACG
>RGZZ01000246.1 GCA_010028905.1 Pseudomonadota bacterium
TCGTTACACTTTTCCACCAATCGAAGAACTGCGATGTAACGAGATTGTGAACGCGTACGGGCAGGCGCGACGGGACGCGGACGCGCGACCACTCGTACGCCCCCCCGCAGCGACGGAAGAGCTGCGCTCCCGCAGAAGAGATTGACAGGTACCCGACCCCAAACACCCCATCAGCTGGCGCGAGATGACCCGGCAATGAACGTGAGTGAAGACCAACGCAGACGAAACAGGATACGTCGACTTCGTGAAATCAATGAACCTCATTGTTCACGAATCCCTGATCTTGACCTGGATGTCTTCGAATGAGGCCTGCCCCCCCTGACCGTCGCTTTTCCCCAGGCATATTCGTAGGTTCCTCGAAAAGACTCACTATCCCTGACTTCCAGACGATACATCAGGGGGGCCGCCCCATGATGACGCGTGGCTCACCACACGTGCTGAGGAGGCGCTCTCAGCGCATTCAGACCACGACCTGGACCGTCCATCCCCCCCGCGCGCACGACTGCCATGTTTGCGTGTCGTTCACGCGCCACCTTCCCCAAATTGCTTGCGTGTCTCAACGCCACATTCACCTGTCCGGCTATTCTCCGATCCCAGGATCAGGGATCAAACCCACCGTTGATCCCAACATCTGGATACCAGGCGAGGTTTGATCCCATCGTGAGGGATCATCCCTGCACGCTCCCCCACCCCGTGGGCACTGCTCACGCGCGGTGCGTGACAGAGCGCACCCTGACCGTCTCGCGTGGCCCACGGCGTAGACCCAACCCCCGACGCAGACTCAACCCCCGACACAGACGCAGCCCACGGCGCGGGCGCTACCCACAGCGCGGATGGCGCAGACCGCGCCCGTCCCCTCACAGCGCGCAGACGTAACCCGTCGGCTCGAGGCGGAATGCCGTGGAGAGGGGGCCCTGGCGCGCGTACGCACGAGGGCGGTGGGTGGCGTGGAAGAAGCGGTACAGAAAGTAGCGATCGTCTACCCGCTCGGAGTGGGCCACCTCTTTTGGAGTGGCGCAGAAGGGGGCGTGCTTGCCCAATGCCGTCGTCTTGACGCCGATGTGGCGCTCGCCTGCGTGATTGCCGTCAAACGACAGTACGTGGAAACCCTCGCTCTCGTCGGCACTGACGCCGCGCACCTTCTCAGCCAGGTCAAAGCGTCCGTGGTCGCGGGTGAGGCGCCGTCTCTCGAGCGCAATCGCGAGGGAGATGCCCACCTGCGCAAGCGGGGCGTTCGCCTGGTCTCGCTGCGCGAAGTCGACCGAAACGAGATTGAGCCTGCGGCGCAAGACCGCGTCGTGCGCCACCTCTATGGGCACGGGACCGGGCTCGAAGATGTCGCTTGCGCCAGCAATGCGTTCAAGCAGCGCCTCCACTGCGGGTCGCGAGAGGTCGACCGAATGGCTCGCAGCTTCCACAAAGAACAATGGGTGGGCATTCAGGTAGGCAACCACCGTCTCGGCCAGCAGCCCCTGGTAGTTGCCTCGGGGCTTGTAACCGTCGATGAACGGCAGCCCGAGCGAGGCCATGACCGCGCTGATGTTGGCGTGCTTGAACTCGACCGAGCCCTTCGAGCGGTTCTCGAGATGCTGGCGCAGCGCTTCGTTGCGCCGGGCCTTCTCAGCAACCCGCCCCCGCAGCTCGAGGGCGAGCATGTCGAAGTAGTCGGCAACAATTCGCTCGACCTCGTTGGCTGACCAGTGCTCCCCGTTTTTCATGTCGCTTTGCACATTCTCGTTTCGCACGGTGAACTCCCACGCCTGCCTGCTTCAAGCGGCACACAGGAACCCAGGAAACTGGAGAGAAGGTCGTGCCCGCCGTGGCCTGAGAGCCGGCGAAGGAGGATGTTCATGACTACGAATGCTGACGCCCAGGATCGAGACGAGGTCTGTTGCGGAACCGACATGGACGAGGCGTTCAGCAGCGCCCGCCCGTGGAGCGCGCGTGATGAAGATGAGGACGAGGAAGACGAGGACGAAGACGACGACGACGACGAAGACGAAGACGAAGACGAGGACGAAGACGACGACGAAGACGAAGACGACGACGAAGACGAAGACGAAGACGAGGACGAAGACAGCGAGGCCTCGCGCATCCACGAGCACCTGACCCGCCTGCAGGCCAAGGGCCGCTTCAACGGCGTGGCGCTGTACGCCAGCGAGGGTGAGATACGCCTCAACGAGGCCTACGGCTATGCTGACGTGCGCAAGAAGAAGCGCCTCGCCGCGGACTTTGTGTTCAACCTGGCTTCCGTGAGCAAGCAGTTCACCGCCATGGCGATCATGATGCTCAAGGAGCAGGGCAGTCTGGGTTACGACGACAAGGTCACGCGGTTCATCCCCACGCTGCCCTACAAAGAGATCACCATCCGCCAGCTTCTGCAGCACACCTCGGGGCTTCCCGAGTACTTCGACATGATGGAAGAGCCCGACGACGAAGACACCCTGCTGACAAGCCACGACGTGCTGGCCGCCTTTGTCGAGGCGGAACCAGCGCTCGACTTTGCCCCAGGAACCCGTCACGTGTACTGCAACACGGGCTATGCCCTGCTGTCGCTGGTCATCGAGGCGGCCTCCGGGACGAGCTACGCGAGCTTCCTGCAGGATTCGATCTTCTCTCCCCTGGACATGCAGAGCAGCTTCGTCTACGACCCGGAGGCCATCAAGCCGTTCAACAGCCGGCGCGCCTACGGGTTCTCCGAGGATGAAGAGAGCGACATGGGCTACATGGACGGCATCGTGGGGGATGGCGGCATCTACTCGACGACGGCCGACCTCGTGCTCTGGGACCGCGCACTGCGCGAAGACGTTCTGGTGAGCGCCCGCACCCTGCGCGAGGCCCTGACGCCAGGCACGCTCAAGAACGGCAAGTCGTTCAACTACGGCTTCGGGTGGACCATCGAAGACCACCTCTGGTGGCACTCAGGGTCGTGGGCAGGCTTCCGCAACAACATCACACGCTACACGGACGGCGACCTCATGGTCATCCTCACCAACGACTCCAACGAAGAAGTAGACGACATCGACAACTGGATCGGCGAGATGCTCAGCGAGTAGCGGTACCGTGCACACATCGGGCCTTGCTCCTGGCGGGCGCTCGTTGTCGACCGCGCCGTATCGGGGGCTCGGGTGCTGACTGAGGCAAACGGCAAGGCTCCGCCCACAGGTCGCCGAGGCGAAGGATGTGCCCGACGGTGTCTTCGGGTGCCCTGTCGGCAGCGTGGTCCTGCGGAGCTCGTGGGTGATTCCATGGGTGGCGATCCCGAGGCTCTTGTCAATAGGATGTTTGTTTTGAGGACGATCCGAGCGCGGGCTGCGTGGCGAAACAACGGGTGCGAGGGCTATCAGGCGTCTTGCGTGTGGCGGTCATCTGGTCTTTCGCACTTTTCCGCACGGAAAACAGGTGGCGGCAGTCGTCCGCGTCGCCGTTCACCGAAGCAGCCACTCGATATGACAGCCCCGGCTGTCACGTGACACCTCCAGGCGTCACGTCGGGCAGATGTGACAGCTTCAGCTGTCACATGACACCTCCAGGCGTCACGTCGTAAACAACGGAGGTCGCAGATCACCCAGTGGCCCTCACCCTGAGCAGGTCCTCGGCCTCGCCCTCGCCTTCGTCCCCGTCCTCGAAAAGAAACATCCTATTGACGAGTGTTTCGGGGTCGCCTCTCAGGTGACAATGCACGAGCTCCGCAGGACCAGGGTCTCGAGAGGGTACCTGCAGCCACTACAGCCACCTTCTCCGGTCAAGATGCCTGGTGTCCACCACGGTGGCGTGGGGGACACGGGGTCACGCTCGACCGTGGGACCCGACCGCTGGGCTTTTCCACCACGGTGGCGTGGGGGACTTCGGCCTGTCCACCACGGTGGCGTGGGGGACTTCGGCTTGTCCACCACGGTGGCGTGGGGGACACGGGGGCGCGCTCGACCTTGACGCCCGACAACTGGGCTTGTCCACCACGGTGGCGTGGGGGACACGGGGTCACGCTCGACCTTGACGCCCGACAGCTGGGCTTGTCCACCCCTCTGCCCGGCAATTCATCTGAGTGGCTCCGAGACATCGCGTCACTATCTGGCAAAGGGGGCGTGATATCGTAAGCCTGTACGTACCAGCCACCGCCCCTGTGCAGAGCTGAAACTGTCCCTGTGCTGGCAGGCTACCGTGCACGCAACGCGCGTGGGTCGACGAGAATGCGTCATTCTTCAGCGGACCACCCGTGTTACCGTTCATTCGTGGCCATCAGCCGCATAGCGTCACCCCTGCCCTGCCCTGCTGATCCCCACACCCCGAAGTCAACTCGGCCAAGAACGTGAAGGAGGAGACAGAAGCCCCATGACACATCTTCCCCGTGGCCTCATCATCAGCCATCACGCCCGCACCCGCATGCGCCAGCGCGCCATCGGGCAGGCCGAGCTGCACGTCGCCCTCTCGGTGGGTGACGTCTCCGGCAGCCACGGCGACCTGGTGTATACCGTCACCGACCGCTGCCTGCGCGGTACCGAGTGGTCGCGCCTCACCGACCGCCTGCGCGGGCTCACGGTCGTCATCACCGCAGACAACGTGGTGCGCACCGTCAAGTGGCTCCGACGGCTGCGCCGCCGCGCGGGCCCATCGTGGCGCCTCTTGCAGGCGGCGTGAGCCCTCACGACACCTGTCACGCATCTGTCACGGCCATCGTTTAAAGTGAAACCCATCCCCAAAGAGAGAGAGACATCGACATGAACTACTACTTCGCATACGGATCGAATCTGAACGCGAAAGACCTCTTCGAAAGAGCGGACATCGAGCTGAATCCGGTCGGGCTGGCCCTGCTCCCTGGCTACCGACTGATCTTCAACTATCGATCGCGATCACGCAGGGGCGGCGCGATCAGCGTCACTGACGTCGATGCGACGCAACACGCCGTCGCGGGGGTCTTGTTCGAGGTTCCCGACGGCGGCCTGCTCGCGGCCATAGACAGAAAAGAGGGGCACCCGAACTCCTACCAGCGCGTCCCGGTGAGCGTCTGGGCGAACGGCGCACGGGTCGAGGCCTTCACCTACATCACGAACCCAAACCGCGAGGAGACGTTCGTGCAGCCCACCGACGCGTACGTGTCCGTCGTCGCGCAGGGCTATCGCGACCACGGTCTCGACATCGCGCCGCTCCACGCGGCAGCGGCAGGATCCGCGCGCGCAAGCCAGGTCGATGGCGTGTTCGTGTACGGGACGCTTCTCGCGGGCGAAGAACGCGCCCACCTCGTCAACGCCGCCGGCCCGCGTGTGGACGCGACAACCCGTGGGCGGCTCATCGATCTGGGCGACTACCCCGGCCTTGTCGACGGCGTTGGCACGGTGCAGGGCGAGTACGTGCCCCTGGCCGATCTCGAGAACACCCTGAAGGCGCTTGATGAATACGAAGGGTTCTACGCCTATGGCGAGGGCGGCGGCTCGCTGTATCACCGCATTCTCGTTCTGGTGTCGACACCTGCTGGCGCCCGCGTCCCCTGGACGTATCGCTACGTGCCCGATGCCGAGGGCTGTCCGGAGGTCACAGGGGGGTCGTGGCGCTCCTGGCGCACGCGCTGACGCCACAGCCCCCGTGCGCAGCTCGCTGCGAGAGCCCAGACCGAGACCGCCACCCCATCTCTCTTCATCGCACGCTTTGGTTCTTCATCACGATCGAAAGGACGTATCCCCCATGATGAGTCGGTGGAAGACCCTTGTGCGCAGATTCCTCAGAAGTTCTGTAGGGGCATATTTCCTGTCCGACGATGTGGCCCTCGACATGCTCATCGAGCAGGTGGGTGAGTGTCGCCAGATGCTAGACCGTCACGCGAAGAACATCGACGTCCCGCCCGCCACGATCGCCATCTGGCGCACACGGATCGAGCAGGCCGAGTGGGAGCTGGTGCGCTGCCTCGAGAAGAAAGGTCGCGCAGACGATCCGTTCGTTCTGTGGAAGAAGGGCATCGGAGGAAAGCCGCAATGACCAGAAAGATCATGTCTGAGCGCTTCGAGATCTTCCTCGACCGTCACTGGGTGTTGCACAAGGCCTGATGCTTGATTCTACACGTCATCTACACCCATGACTTCTTGTACAATCTGGTGTTTCCCGGCGAACCCACCGTAGATGATTTCACACACGAGCTCACCAAATTCCGCCGACTCATCGACCCTAGCCGCCACGATCCGACGATTGCCCATCTGATTGCGAAGCACGAAAAAGAGCTGAATCAGTTCGAATGGGAGCACGTGCGGTGTCTCGAACAAGCAGGATTTCCCAACCACCCCTTCATCATCGAGAAGAAGCGGCGCAGCCTGCCCCCTCACCGTTGGCACGAGCTCGAGCCACCGCAGCGAGAGTCGGCGTGAAGAACGGGCGCCGCCGAGGTACTACAGGCTCGAAGGCCGCGCCTCACGCCTCCGCCTCGAAATAGTCGCCGTCGACCCGGGGGACGCGCACCTCCTTGTGCGACACCCCCACCCCGTACTCGATCATCAGCCTGGCCAGGATGACGCCATCAACCAGCACCACCCGACCGTGGGCACGATCGGCGGCGGCTTTCGCGTCTTTTGTGAACGTGCCCGTGGTGAGCAGCACGCCCTTGTTGGCGCCCTGCAGCTGCAGCGCGCCCAGGAACGTCTGAATGATCGGCCCGCCCACCGAACCCTGCCATCGCTTGGCCTGTACATACACCTTCTCGAGCCCCAGGCGGTCGAGGGAGATGATGCCGTCGATGCCGCCATCGCCCGAGCCTCCGACGTGCTGCAGGTCGTCACGACTGGTTCCGTACCCCATGGCGTGCAGCAGCTCGAGCACGAGACTCTCGAAGAAGCGTGGACTCGACCGTGCGATGATCTCGAGCAGCTCTTGGGCGACACTGTCGCGGATCTCGGCCACGGCCTGGTCGATGCGCTCGGTGGGAGAGAGCGCATACAAGCGCTCATCGATGTCGCGAAGGCGCTCGGGGCCCGAGCCGTCGCTCTCTCCCTCTTCGCCTCTCGGAAGCTGCGCGATTGATGTCACCAGCGCTTCGGGCAGTCCCTTCGAGTGCTTTCCCAGCAGCTGGCGCCCCTGAGGAGTGGCGCTCCAGTAGCCGCGCCTCGGAGATGCGGCCAGACCGTGCCGCTTCAATCGATCGTAGGCCCATCCCAGGCGGTTCTGATAAAGCGGCTGACCGCTCGGTATCCGCTCAGACAGATCTTCCTCGGTGAGCCCCAGCTCTCGTGCGCCAGCCTCGATGGCTTCCCCACGCGTCAACGGGCGATCAAACTGTACGAGGGCTCGCAGCAACGGCTCGATGCACTTGTAGTAAGGTGGAACTGGCATGATGACCTCCTCCGCGCAAAACGGGCTTGAGAGAAACGCGATACAAAAGCGTTCTTCAGCCAGCGACCTCAGGCCACCTTCTCCTCAAAGCCTGCAAACCTCTCGCAGAAGTCTTGCCAGATCGGCTAAAGGGCTTCGAAGCGAGAGATCTCCCCGGAATAGTGAACCTCGTTCTACTCAAACGAGCAGTGATTGA
>RGZZ01000247.1 GCA_010028905.1 Pseudomonadota bacterium
CAAGGGTCGTGAAGACTGTTGGCGTGTGGTGAGGGGCGCATCGAGGTGGGTGTCTGGCGCACCGACGAAGACCTCGATGCCGAGGGGCTCTCGCGGGCGCTGCACGCGCGCGAGGAGGACTGGACCCCGTTCCTGCGCCGCCTTCCGGCGTGCGGTTTTCCGCTTCGTGTCGCGAAGCGCGTGGTAGAGGCGATGGGAGGGGAACTCCTGGTGAGGCGCGAAATCCATGGCGTGGCGTTCGTCCTTCCCCTGAGAGCGTCCCAGACCTGATTCCCCCCGTCCCCACCCGCAACCGCGCATGACAGGAGAGACACGCATGGCCCCCTCGTCGCGACAGCCCGACAGGCCCGTCGTTGCGCGCGTTCTCCTGGTCGACGACCACCCGGTGGTTCGCAATGGCCTGCGCCTCATGCTCTCAGAGTATGCAGAGTTCGCCGTGGTGGCCGAAGCGGAGAGCTGCGACGACGCCTTGCAGAAGGTGGCGTCGGTGAAGCCGGATCTCGTGCTCATGGACATCAACCTGGGCAGCGCCGAGAAGGACGGCATCTTCACCACACGCGAGATTCTCGACCGCCATCCTGGCACCCAGGTCATCATCATCTCCATGGGCAAGGAGAAGGCCGACATCCGCAATGCCATCGAGGCCGGGGCGGTGGGCTACCTGGTGAAGGACATCACTGGCCCCGAGCTGGCGCGCGCGCTCACGACCGTTCTCGAGGGGGGGTCGGCCCTGTCTCCGGACGTAAGCCGGGAGGTGCTGCGAGAGTTCACCGGCATGCTCAGCCGCGGCAGCGCACCACAAGAGCCGCGCGAGTCGCTGAGCGAGAAGGAGCGCGAGGTGCTGGTGCTGCTCTGCAAGGGCAACAGCAATCGCGACATCGGCGCCAGTCTCTTCATCACCGAGAAGACGGTGAAGTCACACATCACGGCGATTCTGCGCAAGCTCGGCGTGAAGGATCGCACCCAGGCCGTCATCAAGGCCATTCAGCAGAAGATGGTCGACATCTAGGGGCGCAGGTCCCGCCAGTGGAAGCGGCGCGGGGAAGCGCTCGGGCCATTGCGGGCAGGCCGCATTCTCCTCAGCCGGCTTCGTGCGACCTGGTAACATCCTGTTCATCTCTTTGTCCGCGAGGCGTGCTACTGTGCTCCCCTGAGAGGTGGGTCCGGCGCCCAAGGGTGTGGCCTGCATTGCGCTCTGCCTCTTGAACCGGACCCCCCCTGCACATGAACAGGGGGTCAGCACGTGGTCTCTTCGCTGCTCAGCAGGGTCTTTCGCACGTTGTCGGCAACCGAGGCTCCCGCTTCGGCGCCGCAGCTTCTGCCTGCTCCTTCCTATGAGGAGCGTCGCAATCACCCGCGCTTCGAGCTGCGTGACGCGACCTGCATCTATCTCACCCAGCGCCCGATGTCGGCGGTTATTCTCGACGTGAGCACAGGTGGGCTCAGGTTTGCGACGCGTCTTGCCCGAGAGGTGGGCACGGTCGTGGGGGTTGCGCTCGACGTCGATGGGCAGGTGATGGTGCTGCCGCTACGCGTGCTCTGGGAGCGCTGGTCTTCGACCTACTTCGAGCACGGCGGGGTCTTCGTTGATCTCACGGCCGACGAGCGGGCGCATCTGCAGCGCTATGTGGCGTGGGCGTGTGAGAACCCACCAGACATGGAGAGCACCCGTGTGGCGGAGATGCTCGTGGCGAAGGCGATGGAGGCGGTCAGCCGCTTCAAGGCGACGCACTGAAGGAAGCCGATCGGCTTACGAGAATATGAGGGCCGCGCTCGCGCGGCCCGGCCAGCATGTTTTGAGGGCAGCGCTCGCGCGGCCCGGCCAGCATGTCTTGAGGGCCGCGAGCGCGTGGTCCGAGGGTCACCACAGGAGGAAGAGGTCGCATGTCAGAGCGGAACGGTACCCAGTCGAAAGAGGGCGCGGAGAAGACCGCCACGAGTCCCACCCAGGGGGGCGATATCCGCTTCCTCAACCAGAAGAAGAAGAAGAGCTCGAAGACCCTCGTGGTCGCTCTGCTCA
Source organism: Pseudomonadota bacterium (assembly GCA_010028905.1). NCBI lineage: Bacteria > Pseudomonadati > Pseudomonadota > Pseudomonadota bacterium. The sequence continues at coordinate 2,021 of RGZZ01000247.1, forward strand.
TCCTGCTCGGCGCAGTCGCCTACGCCCTGCTCGCCCGCGCGACCCTGCTGGTGCAGAAGGCACCACCCTCAGTCACGGGGGCTGAGAACGCCTCTACGCTCGTCGATCGCATCTGGGTCGATCGGGTTCCCGAGCGCGATCGCGACAGCTTCAGCTTCTATGTCTTCGGCAGCGAGGAGAACGTCGCCATGCACGATCTCGCGCCCTCGATCTATCGCCACGCCCTCGAGATCTTCTTCTACCGCGCCACTGCGCGCGATCTGCAGTTCCAGTTCCCGCACGATCGCCGCAGCGCCCGCTCGGCTTACACCATCGAGAAGCTGGGCAAGCCGGAGAAGCACAACATCGATCTGAAGCTCACCATCGCGGCCGACCCGCAGAGCGGCGGCACGCAGAAGGTGTACTACAGCAGCACCCAGTGGAACGCGCTCGATCGGTCCACGCTCCCCCAGTGGCTGCGTCAGGTCTCCACCGAGATTCCTGCCCAGCGCTGAGACCCGCCTGACTGGCGGGCGCGCGGCGGGCGGGGACGCCTCTCAGCGCCCTCGGCTCGCGCTGCCGGCCTCCAGCACCCACGTGCGCTCGACCGTTCCGCCGATGTCCTTCAGCGACGTGACCGCCGCCGGAGCGATCCCAGTCCGGTCTTCCGCGGTGAGCCGCAGCATGGCGCTCTCGAACAGGTGTATCGGGTCGGGAAACAAGGGGCGCCCCTGACCGTCGCTGAAGACCGTGGGCGCCGTCTCCATGCAGATCACCGTGACACGGGGCTTGTCGCCCGCCTGATCGAGGTCGCTGTCGTCGAGGAAGTAGCGACAGCCCGCAAGCGGGCCGTTCACCGACCGATAGGTCCGGCTCAGCACAGCCGCAAGCTCATGGGCCATCGCCGCGGGACCCGCGGCAGGGCTCTGCGCGGCCTGCTGCGGTGAGGCGTCCGACGAGCGCAGGTAGAGCGTGGCGCAGGTCTGCGCGTCGTCGAACCACGTCTGGGGCGAGACGCCGCCCACGCGTTCAGTGGGGATGCGCAGCGATGGGAACGGGTGGGCGGCGTCGAAGCGCGTGCTCGCTGGGGCTGGCACGACGGCCACCACCGATGTCGCATCGGGTTCCTTCAGGCGCGTCTCGACGCTTGCCCACGCGGGAGAGCGGTCGACCAGGAAAGGGGTCAGCGCTCGCCTCACTGAGGTCTCCTGCGACAGCTGGCGGGGATAGGGGAATCGCCGACCGAACCACGCTTGTGCAACGGGCGCCGCCCCTGGAGCGACGAGCCCGCGGGCCAGGGCTGATGCCGCGTCGAGCGCGGCAACGGGGCCTTTGCCCTGGGCGTCGAGCGCGGGTGGCTCCTCGATGGCACTCGGCAGGTCGGCCTCTCGCCGCTGGCACCAGAGCGTCACCGGCAGGCTCGCGTCGAGGCTCCAGCGGCTGTCTCGCGCTTGCCAGGTCGCCTCCTCCACGGAGGAGAGGGTCTCGCCTCCGAAGCCTCCGAAGATCAGCACGCGTCCTCGCCAGGTCGCGGCACGGCAGCCATCGCGCGGGGTCTCCATCCGTCCGCTCTCGAGCCAGTCTCGCGCCTGCGGGTCGAAGACCTCGATGCGCGAGACGAAGACCTTCTCGTCGTCGACCACGTCCCATCCGCCCACCGCCATGATGCGGTCGCCGAGTCGCGCGGCCGTGCAGTTCTTGCGCGCTCTGGCCAGGGAGGGCATGCGCGTCCAGGTGTTCTCGGAGAGATTGTATCTCCAGCACGAAGCCGACGCCTTTCCATCGGGGCCTTCTCCGCCCAGGGCCCAGAGGCTGCCATCGAGGGCAACGAGGGAGAGCCGATCCCTCGCCTGCGGCAGGTCGGCCTTTCGGGTGAAGGCATTCGTCTTCGGGTCGAACACCCAGGTCTCGGCGTAGCGGCCGCTGGCGTCACAGCCGCCCGCGATCCATACCCGTCCGTCGAGAACCGCGAGTCCGAAGCGGGCCCGCGCAAACGGCATGGTTCCGGCGCGGGTCCACACCCGCTTCTCGAGGTCGTAGGCCAGGATCTCGTCGCACCAGGTGCTGGTGTCTCGCATCCCTCCGAATACGAGAAGGCGGCTGCCGCACAGGGCTGCCGCGTGCGCCATGCGCGGCGACGGCAGGGGAGGGAGCTCCTCGAACGCATGGGTGAAGGGGTGGTAGAGCGAGGCCTCTGTCGACGCCCCCTGCGCCCCGGAGCCGCCCAGCACGAAGACGCCGTCGCCCCACGAGACCACGGCGAGGTTGCTGCGCGCGTGCGGCATGAAGGCCACGGCGGCGCTGTCGAGCCAGAGACCGGGCGGAGAGGCCAGGGCGGCGACGGTCGTGGTGAGGAGCAGCAACAGAGAGAGACAGAGACGCATGCCTTCAGGTTTCGTGACGCGGTGCCGGGCTCCCCTTGCGAGACGCGGCGGGCATCGGGTCGCAACCACGATGTCGTCGACGGTGGTCGCGCAGTGTCGGGGCGGTTTGGCGCGGACGGTGTCTGCTGCCGGTGATGGGGTGTTGGGCTGCGCGATGGCGCAATGAAGGGAACGGTGTTCATCGACAGGAAACCATGGAGGTCGCGCCCTGGACCGGGGGTGGCGGGGGCAGAGATGTTTAGCCGCCTCCCGCCTCGTCGGTTCTACTCTGCGGCTCGGCCAGGATGTTGACGCATGGAAGGCCTTCCCAACGGGTTCGTGCTTCGCGAGCAGTTTCGGGTGCTCTCGACCATCGGCCGTGGCGCCACGAGTCATGTCTACCTCGCCAAGGACCAGCGCTACGGCCACCTGTGCGCCATCAAGGCCATCGTGGTCGAGACGGCCGCCCCCAACGATCCCTTTGCCACGACCGACACCATCCTGTCTGAGGCCCGTCTCCTCACGAGCCTGTCGCACAGCGGGCTGCCCAAGGTCTACGATTTCTTCTTTCTCAACAACCTCTACTATCTCGTGATGGAGTGGGTTGCCGGGCAGACCCTCCTTCAGGTGCTCATCGACAAGGGGGCCCCGTGCGCCGAGGCTGAGGTGCTGGCCTGGGGAATCGAGCTGTGCGACATCTTGAGCTATCTGCATCAACGGCGCCCCAATCCCGTGGTGGTGGGCGACATCAAGCCCAACAACATCATGCGCACCTATGAGGGGAAGCTCAAGCTCATCGACTTCGGCATTGCGCGGTACGCCGATGCCGCCGTGAAGGCAGACGGGCATACCTTCGTCACGCCGGGCTTCTCGCCGCCCGAGCAGTACCGGAAGGTGGGTCTCGACCGCAAGGCCGACATCTACGCCCTGGGCGCGACGCTGTACTATCTTCTCACCGCGGCCAACCTCGACCGCTTTCGCTTCCAGGTGCCGCCATTGAGAGATCTCGCTCCCACCTGCACGCGTCAGTTCGAGGAGGCGCTCGAGCGGTGCCTTCAGAACGAGGCGAGCGCGCGCTATGCGTCGGTCGACCAGCTGAAGGAAGACCTGCGCAAGGCGCAGGATGTCGACCGGCGACGAGACAACAACGTGAACAAGCAGGCCAAGGACATCCTGGCCTCGCTCTACCGCTCGAAGAAGGATCGGCGCGACCTCTGAGGGGGCGCGCCCAACGTGGCCAAAGGAGAACCAGTCATGGAGTGCATCAAGTGCGGACAAGCCAACGACGCAGCTGAGACCTGCGGGGGTTGCGGCCTCGTGCTGTCGACCATCGAGCGCACCGAGAGCGGCGAGGCCCACCCGGTCTACGACCGCTACCTGGTGTTCCGCAACGCCGTGCATGGGGCGCTGGAAGGCCGCATCCCACAGTCGGACTTCAAGCGCTTCCTCGATGAGGAGTCGTTCAAGATGGCGCAGCGCGAGCAGGAGATCCGCCAGCTCGAGATCCCCCCGGATGCGCTCGAGGACTTCCGTGAGGAGCTCGAGGTGGGCTTCGAGGGCATCGAGCTGTACAACAAGGCGCTCTTCCACTTCCGCCAGTACTCCACCAGCGGCGACGTGACGTTCGCGCGCGGGGGCCTCGACCTGGCCTGGGCGGGCAACCAGAAGATCAACGAGGCGCGTCGCCTCAATCGCAAGAACCGCGCCGCGGAGCCGGACGCCGAGGGCGCAGCCACTTAACGATGCGTTAACAACCGGGCAACCTCAAGCGGGGATCTCTCGTGTTACGCTCTCCATGTCGAAACACGAAAGGGGATCTCCCGATGCAGGTCAACAACGCTGCTGGCTCCACACCCGCCTACCGCTTCTCTGACGTCGATGGCCGTCAGACGCACGAGGTGTGTGAGAAGCGCCTCACCGAGGCCGCCAAGATCGACGCCAACAAAGACGGTTTTCTGCAGGACGACGAGATCGTTGCCCACATGCGCGCCACCGACATCATCGAGTCGGGGCCCCGCAAGACCGACGTGGCGCAGTTCGTCAGCGATTACAAGACGTGGCTGCAGGGCAAGTCGCTGCCGCAGGCAGAGTCGTACCACACCTACGCCCAGGTCACCGACCGCCTGAAGGAGTTCGCGGCCGACCACGCCGACCTGTGCCAGCTGGTCTCGATTGGCAAGAGCGTCGAAGGTCGCGACATCTGGGCTTTGAAGGTCACGTCCGACGCGCAGAGCGACACCTCGAACAAGCCTGGTGTCGTGTTCACGGGCAACCACCATGCCCGCGAGTGGATGTCGATGGAGGTGCCGCTGCACCTGGCCGACGAGCTCATCCACAAGTACGACAAGGATCCGGCCATCAAGAACCGCGTTGACAACGCCGAGATCTGGATCATGCCCACGGTGAACCCGGATGGCTACGAGTACAGCCGCACCGAGGACAGCTGGTGGCGCAAGAACCGCGAGCCCGTCATCAACACGGAGTGCCCTCCGTCGGCCACCTCGTGCTCGACGAGCAAGGACGGCCAGCCCGTGGCCTATGGCGTTGACATCAACCGCAACTACTGGGACGGCAACCCCGATCACTTCAAGCTCTACCGTCCGGATGGCGACACGCCGTGCAACCCGTACGATGACGCCGGCGTGGTGAGCGATGACCCGGACAGCGACACCTATCGCGGTCCGCATGGTGGTTCCGAGCCCGAGGTGCAGGCGCTGATGGGCTTCGAATACACGCGTCCCAACATCAAGGGCATCATCGATCACCACGGCTACGGCGAGATGCTGCTGCGCCCGTGGGGAGGGACGAACGAAGACCCCGCCAACATCGCCGATTACAACGACGTGGGGCAGCGCATGATGAGCGCGCAGAAGAATCCCTACACCTACATGCCCGCCATCGACCTGTACCCCACAACGGGCACGTCGACCGACATGCATCAGGCGAACGGCAAGATGGCCTTCACCATCGAGCTGGGAACGTCGTTCCAGCCGCCCCCCAGCCAGTTCAAGTCGATCAAGGAGAACGTGGCGGCCGCCGATTACGCGTTCCTCGACTACATCATCGAGAAGAACCCTGCGGCACCGGCGCCCCAGCCGC
>RGZZ01000248.1 GCA_010028905.1 Pseudomonadota bacterium
GCCCGAGGGTCACCGTCTCTCGCGGCGTGTTGTCGGCAGGCGCTGGAGCGGCACCGCCGGCAGGGGTGGACGTGGGACGCGCCGGGGGAACATTGAGGTTCTGACCCGAGACCTGCATCATCGAGACCCTCTTGCTTCACGCCGGCGCCGCGGCCTCAAACCATTGAAATCGATTCGAGCACGGCGCAGCAGTCTTCGCTCAAGTCTACCTGCAAGACCTGAAAAAATGCTGAAAAATCACGCTGGCCTGACGATTCGCCCTGCGGCAGGAACCTCACCATCTGGCGCAAACCAGAGGGCCATGTCTGACGAGGTCTGGCTGGTAGAGCGTGTGACGCCGATCGATGCGCCCCCTTTTCTGCACTGGGTAGGGCGCGAGCGCTCGCCTTTGCAGGCGCGCTTCGTCACCGACTGGCCGCCAGGCGATGAAGACGTCGATTTCATGCACGAGCGGGTCCGGCTCGACCCGGTCGTGCTCGAAGAGCCCACGGTCGCGGAACGACTTGCCCTCGAGGGGTTCGAAGACGCCGAGGTGCGCCCCCTCGCTGCAGCGGATCACGAGCATCTGGGCACCTGGCGCCCGTTCGCCCTCGTCGACCGCCTGCTTGCCGCCTCTGACGCGGTAACGCTCCATGGGGCCCGCTGCGACGCCGTGCTGGTCGCCCGGGCGCTCGTGGCGATGCAGCGCATCGACGCGCATCTGCCCCAGCTGCTCGTGCTCGATGGACCCGCGCCCGCGAAGATGATGGCGGCCGTGCGGCGCGATGAAGATCGCTGGCGCGTCGACGTCGGCCCCTGGCCCCGCGAGGGGCAGTCGCTTCAGACGTGGCTCGCGGGGCACAACGTGCGCTTCACCGCCGCGCGCGAGGATCCACACCCCACGGACATCACCCTCTCGGGGATACGCGAACGGGAAGACGCCGAGCGACTCGTGCTGGCCCTTCAATCGCTCGATGCCGCGAGCGATGCACTGACTGAGGAAGCCTCACGGACGTTTCAGATAGAGCTCGAGTGCAGCCTGATCGGCCCCCTGCGCGTGCGCACGCTCGGTCACGACGTGGTTCAGACGCGCGCGGCCTTTCGGCAGGCCTTCAGCGAGGCGCGGGCGCCGCGGGCGTAGCGGGCGTAGCGGGTGTGACAGCGGGCTGCACGACAGGCGTGCCCGATGGCTGCGCGGCTCGATCTCCCGGGGGAGGCGCAACCGCCGCGGGCTCAGGCTTCTTGTCTCGCGCCTCCCTCACCGTGGGCACGCCGGGTTCAACCGTCGACGGCGCCCCCCCGTACAGACTGTTGGGGCCGAACTGATAGCCCAGCTGCAGGCCGAGATGGCTGTCTTGCACCATGAGCGTGAAGCGCAACCGTGACGATGGCCGGAAGCGGATGCCAAAGCTCGGCAGCACGCCGTCGAACTCTCCCGCCACGCTGAAGTTGCGTGCCAGCCCGTACTCCGCGCCGTAGAACACGCGCTTCTCGAACCGGCCGGTGCCCCAGCCCAGGTGCAGATCGAGCCCCCCCCAGCGCCCCCACGGCAGGTTCTTCGTCGCCACCGCAAAGTATGCCGGCCGGCCGAACTGCGACGGCTCTGGATTGAACTGATCGGTGCGGTTGTCGTCGTGCCCCAGGGCGTTCTGCACCCCCACGGCCAGCGCGGGCCAGTCGCGCGACTCTCGCGCAAGCACGATCTTGGTGCCGAACACGATGTTGCGTCGGTCGAAGCCGTGGTGCAGGGTCATCGCCGAGAGCTCCCACCCGGGGAGGAAGCTGCCGCGCAGGTGAAGGCTGTCATCGCTGTAGATGAAGGCGTCTTCGTCGAGCTGATCGGTGTTGTTCTTCGGCAGGCGACCCATATCGGCAGCACTGAACCCCAGGAAGATGCCCCCCGCGGGGAGCACGCGGGCCGTGGGGATGTTGATGAGCCCTGTGGTCTCGTTGAAGTTGTAGTCACCGTTCGGGTTTGCCCCCCGCGAGACGGGTTTCTGGCCAAACGCGGGCGCAATGACGAGCATCAAGGACAAGACCAGGACGAACAGGCGCGGCTTCATGCAGGGCGTGTTCGCGATGCACCCGCCTTTTCCCACCTCGGCACAATCGCCTCGAACGCGCCGACAGCCACGTCGCGGACGCAGATTGCGCGGAGGAACGCGATCCGGTGTGTTGAACAGAGGTCTCTCATGACGCAGTTGAGCACCTTTGAGCAGGCGTCGCGCCAGGCCATGGGGCGCGACGCGGTGACGCACGCCCGGAAGAAGCGGTAGGAGGGCCAGGCCCTGACCCGCCACATCGCCGTCTATGAGCTCAACGAGGTGCCCTGGCGCGTCATCGACGCCTACTGCGCGCGCCGACCGCAGGCCAGCCTGACGCGGCTCGTGCGTCACGGCAGGGGGTACGTGACGGTGGCGGCCGACGAGGGCGCGCTCTCTCCCTGGATCACCTGGCCCACGGTGCATCGAGGGGTGCCCGATCGCGTCCACGGCCTCACCGATCTGGGACAGTCCACCACCGAGGTCGACGGCACGCACCCGCCGATCTGGCGCCTGCTGCTCGAGGGAGGCGTCACGACCGGCGTGTTCGGGTCGCTGCACACTGACCCACTGCCGCCCGATGCAGACCGATTCGCGTTCTACGTGCCCGACACGTTCGCCGCGTCTCCCCGAACCCACCCCGCGAGCATCGAGGTGTTCCAGCGCTTCAACCTCGCGATGGTCGACCGCAACGGCTCGAACGTATCACGAGGAGTGCCGCTGGCAGACGCGGCGCGTCTGGCGCTCCGATTCCCCTTCCTCGGTGGACGCGCACGCACCATGACGTCCCTCATCGCCCAGCTTGCGAGCGAGCGCGTCGCCCCGTGGCGGGTGGTGCGCCGACGCACCGCGCAGAGCCAGATCGGCTTCGACCTGTACGCGAGACTGCTCGCCGATCGCGCGCCCCGCTACAGCGCGTTCTTCACCAATCACGTGGCGTCAGCCATGCACCGCTACTGGCCCGCGGCCTTCCCCGAAGACTATCACACCCCCATTCACGATTCGGCGTGGAGCGAGACCTACAGCGGCGAGATCGACTACGCGATGGACGAAGCCGACCACCAGCTGGGGCGCCTGATGCAATGGGTCGACGCGCAAAGTGACGCCGCCCTCTGGGTTGTCAGCAGCATGGGACAGGCGGCCGTCGACGACGGCCATCCCCCCCTGCGCACCCAGGTGCTGCTCGCCACGCCGGACAGGCTCATGGCGGCACTGGGCATTCCCGTTGGAACGTGGACGCGCATGCGCACCATGGAGCCGGACTACACCTTCCGCTTTGTCGATGGACACGACATCCGCGCCCTGGCAGGGCTGCAATCGATCCGGGTCGATGGCCGTCCCATCCGGGTGGTCGCGCTGCCCGAGGCGACCGTGGCCTTCTCGTTCGGCCAGCGCAACCTTGACGACAAGACGCTGCGGGTAGAGCTCTCCGGACATCCGTGCCCCCTCGACCACCTGGGCCTGCGCAACACGATGAAGCAGGACGAGGCTGACGTCGACGCCTACCACATCCCCGAAGGGGTTGCCCTGATCTACGTCGGTCGTGAGACGCGCGCCGACGAAACGCGCCCGCGCATCTCGACCCTCGATCTCGCGCCTTCGATGCTGACCAGCCTCGGCGTGACGCCCCCATCCTACATGCAACCGAGTGCAGCGCTCTGAATGGCACCGTCGCTCACACCTCAACGCCACCCCGCCTCCCCGCGCTGGATCTCCGCCATCGCGTCGCGCCGCCTCGACACCCGCACGCTCACCGCTGAAGAGGCCGTGGCGTTGCGAGAGCACGGGCTTGCCGGGGAGGCCGCCGCTTGCGTCGACGCCACCAGCGCCGGCCCCACGCGCGCCGAACAGGTGCTGCTCGACGCGCGACGCGCCGACGCCCTCGCCTCGCTGGCGGTGGCGGCCACCGCGCGAAAAGCGGCGGCGCTGCTCACCGAAGCGCGCCTCCCCTTCCTCGTGCTCAAGGGCCCAGGGCTTGCCGCGCTGACCACGGGCACCTGGCAGGGGCGCGGAGGGGTCGATATCGACCTGCTCATCGCCCCATCCCGCGTTGCGGAGGCCCACACGCTGCTCATCGACGCAAGGCTCAGACGATACGACGGGCGGACTGCCTCCCCCGGCGCGCTCTACCGCTGGGCCTTCCCGGAGATGGCCTACGTGGGCTGGCCCGTCGAGGTCGACCTGCACTGGGGACTCGATCACTCTCCCGGCATGTGCCGCCTCCCCTTTGAAGCGCTCCTCGAGCGCGCCCACCCGTTCGACCTCGACGGCGTGCCGCTTCGCACCCTGGGAGTCATCGACGCCTGGCTCTTCACCGCGGTGCACGGCGGGCGGTCGTTCTGGAATCGATGGAAATGGCTGCTCGACGCCTGGCGCCAGTGGCACGCGCTCAGCCCCGAGCAGCGCGACGCCACACGAACCGCCGCGCGTGCAGCCGGGTGCGCAAAGGCCTGCGCCGACGCGGAGGCCCTGGTGTGGTGGTGTGCGCAAGACCTCGATGAGATCTCGCCCAGCACGCCGATACCGTCCCACGTAGCGCTGCCCCTGGCGCGCGCCGCGCGCCTTCTGAATCGAACCCGCGTGGCATCTGGCGTCGCGTTCACGATGCTGCAGGGGTTGCAGCGACGCACCGATCACATGGCCCTCGCCCCCACGCCCCTGGTGGCCCTCGACAGCCTCACCCGATCCATCGCGCGTCTTGTGCTGGCCGCGCCAGCCTATCGCAACCCAGCGCTGCGGGGGTGAAGCCGGGTCGCACGCGATGGGGTGGCGCTCCGCCCCCAGCCGTGCATCACCCGCGCCCTCGCCCGAAAAAGCTCGCCACCGCGGTGAACGCGGCCGCCTCGCGCTCGCCCGTCACCACCACCCCCTCGCTGCAGAGCCACGCATGGGCGGCAAACCCCGCAGTGGGAACCGTGGTGCCCAGATACATGCGCACGTCACATCCCCGCCGTCTCAGCAGATCGGCCGCGGCCAGCGACTGCCCGAGGCACGCCACGCGCACGGGCAGCAGTGCGGCCATGCGCGCCACGCGATGGCGCATCCGGAGCGACACGCGCTCCCGCTCTGCAGAAGAAGGCATCGGGGGGGCAACGCTCCCCGGGTCGCTCGAATCGAAACCGCTGGCGAGACGCCGGAACGGCACGACGCGCACCCGCACCTGCGCCCGCAGCAACGCCATCGCGATCTCGAGCCACTCGATCCGATCCGACCACGACATGGCCATCAAGTAGTGCAGGCGAGAGCGCCATCGGAGCAACACACGCGGGGCTTCGTGGCCGGGTCGGCCTGCCCCTACTGATACCCCGCAGCCTGCAGGGCGAACAGTCGGGCGTAGCGGCCGTCGAGGCGCACGAGCTCTTCATGGCTCCCCTGCTCGGTGACGCAACCCTCGTGCATCACCACGATGGTGTCGGCCATGCGCACGGTCGAGAAGCGGTGCGAGATGAGAATGGCCGTCTGCCGATCGGTGAGGGCGCGCACCCGCTCGAAGATCTCTGCCTCGGCGCGGGCGTCCATGGCGGCTGTGGGCTCGTCGAGCACCACCACATCGGCATCGACCCGCATGAAGGCGCGAGACAGCGCGACCTTCTGCCACTGGCCGCCGCTCAGCTCCTGACCGTCCTTGAACCAGCGCCCCAGCTGGGTGTGATATCCCTGGGGAAGCCGTTCCGCGAGGGTGTCGGCCATGCCCTTGCGCGCCGCTTCCTCCCAGCGCGCCTCGTCATCGAGGCGCTTCACGTCACCCACGCCGATGTTCTCTCCGAAGAGAAGCTGATAGCGCGAGAAGTCTTGAAAGATGACGCCGATGCGCTCGCGCAGCACATCGACGCGCCATTCGTGCAGATCGGTTCCATCGAGCAGCACCCGTCCGACCGTGGGCGCGTAGAGCCCTGTGAGCAGCTTGATGAGCGTGGTCTTGCCGCTGCCGTTCTCTCCCACGAGAGCGAAGCGCGCGCCCGGCGGCAGGTGCATCGAGACGCCCCGAAGCGCCGGCTCGTCGTTCCCCGGATAGGTGAACGAGACGTCCTCGAAGCGAAGGCCGTCGCCGGGGCGAGCCCCCTCCACGGCCTCCCCCCCGTGCGGGGGCACGGGCGCATCGAGGAACTCGTAGAGCCGTGTGAGGTAGAGGTTGTCTTCGTAGATGCCCCCGATGGCCGAGAGGCAGAGCGCCACCGCCCCCTGCCCTTGACGGAACAGCATGAGCCCCATGGTCATCTGCCCCAGGGTCGAGCGTCCATCGAGGGCCGACAGCACGAGCCACAGGTAGGCGCCGTAGAGCGTCACCGTGCCAACGGTGCCCAGCAGCCAGGCAAATGCACCGCGCCGCACCGTGAGACGCCGATCATCGTCATAGAGACGCATGAACGTATCTCGATAGCGCTTCAGCAGCGAAGGGCCGAGACCGAAGAGCATGACCTCCTTGGCGTAGTCCTCCCGCGCCAGCACCGTCTCGATGTAGGCTTGCTGACGTGTCTCGGGCGACTGCCAGCGAAACAGCCGGAAGGCCGCTCCAGAGAACTTGAGCTCAGAGACAAAGCCCGGCAGCCCGCTCAGCAGCAGCACCGCCACCGCCCATGGCGAGAAGGCCACAAGCAGAACCGACGCGGCGACGAGGGTGATGATGTTCTGCACCACGCCCAGGCTGCGGGTCACGAGGTTCAGCGGGCGCACTGTGGCCTGACGACGCGCGTCGTTGAGACGATCGTAGAGCTCGCTGTCCTCGAACTGGAACAGATGCAGCGTCAGGCACTTCTCGAGGATGAGGGCGTTGACCCGATGCCCGAGCAGCGCGCGCAGCAGGCTCTCGCACACGACGAGGCCCCGCTGGCTCGCAAGCAGCGTGAGCATGGCGGCGGCCTCGAGCATCACGAAGCGCAGCGCCACGTCGCGCTGCAGCCCGTCGCCCTGCTGGCAGGCCACGACCGCATCAACGATGTGGCGCGCGATGGTGGCCAGGGCCGCGGGAACGAGCCCACCCACAAGCGTGAGCAGGGCCAGCGCCGCGGTCAGTGGTCGGCTCGTCTCCCACACGAGGCGCGCCGCCCGGCGACTCGACCCAACCAGTGACGCAACGCGCCGGAGCCATCGCAACGCGAGCCCGGGCGTCTCCGGCGCGCCTGAAGGCGGAAGGTCGGCAACCCGCGCGCGTGCGCCGCGCGGGGGCGAATCGGTCACGGCCATCGAACCTCCAGCTCACACGACGGCTCGGTCCACGTGCACGTCGATCGAAATCCATCGAGAGCAGCGCGGAACCCGAGATGAATCTTCCAGCGACGCAGCACCGAAGACGCCGAGAAGGTGCAGCCATCGGGCGGCTTCTCGGCCCAGCCCACCCCGGATCGCACCCGCTGGTCAGCGACCCAGGCGCGCGCCGCAGCGCCATCGAGGGTGTCGCGCACGTGCAGGAGACGTTCGGTGGGCCCGAACGAGATCTCCCGACGGGCCACCACCCC
>RGZZ01000249.1 GCA_010028905.1 Pseudomonadota bacterium
GTCGTTGCCGTGGACGTGTGGGCGCCACGGGTTCAGCAGGCCGCGCGCAAGCCCCGCGCCGAGAAGGAGAACGATGAGCAGGGCCGCGGCTCGATCTTCACGCGGCGCTCGTGGGGACTCTCGTGGGGACGGGGAGGGGAGGAGGGGAGCGAACACCCCCGCATGGTAGCGGGCGCTGTCTGTCGGTGCAACGAACGCGATGCAAACTTCTTGGTTCGCGTCGTTCACATCGTGTTCACGGAACGTTCACACCGCGGCCCTCCGCTCGTCTCCCGGTGGGAGCGCGCGGAGGATCTGCTGGGCAAGGATCGCATAGATCGGCACGTGCAGCAGCTGCACGCCGAACGCCTTGGCTGTCGCGATCGCAAACGGGACGCCCGTGAGATACTGCTGATAGAGCGGGATGATGGCGCACTTCGTCAGCACCTGTCCGACGAGCATCGATGCCATCAGGGAAGGGAGACGAGGCACCCAGGTCTCGCGCATCCCCCTCAGCATCAACGCGGGAACCGCGGCCGTGAGCATGGCGGTGCACGTGTACACGGGATCGTAGGAGCCGTGGGGCGCGAGCTGGGCCCCGACGAGATCGGAGATGGCCCCCACCCAGGCGCCAGACACGGGACCGATCACGAGTCCGCTCATCACCAGGGGAAAGCCGCCCAGGTTGAGTCCGCTGATCGGGGGGGTGAGGAATCGTCGTACCACCACGGCGAGGGCCGCAAAGACTGCGATCTGTGCAACACGACGCGCGTCTGCGCGTCGGCCGGGAACGTGCTCTTGTGCTGCGGGCATGGGCACAGGATAGGGCCGCGCCTTCCCGATGTCAACCCCACGCACCGGTCGTCGTGCGCTCTCGTGACCGCGGGAACGGGGGCTTGGAAGGCTCCTGGTGCATCAAGCGCGAACTTGAAGGGCCGGTCACCGTCGCGAGCCCAGCTGCCCTCCGTCGCTCCCTGCGATTCGTCTCAGAGCGGTCCGGGCGGTCGAACAGCCCCCTCGCCCCGCGTGATCTGAGTCATTGAACCTGAGGAGAGCGCATTGAGCGAAGCCGACGGCGCGCAGCACGATTCCCCCGTCACGAAGCCCGCGCCCCCCGCGCGCGACCCGTCGGCTGGCGCGGTTCGCGTCGCCCCTCCGGAGCCCTATCGCTGCCGTGTCCGCATGAAGTTCACCAAGCAGGGGGCCGTGCGCTTTCTCTCTCATCTCGACCTCTTGAAGTGCGTCGAGCGCGCGCTTCGCCGTGCCCAGATCCCGGTGGCCTACACCGAAGGCTTCCATCCGCGCATCCGCATCAGCTTCGGGCCGGCGCTTGCACTCGGTCACGCCAGCGTGTGCGAGCTCATGGACATCGACATGGCCGATGACATCGATGCCGACGACGCCGCGCGTCGCCTCGGCGCCGCGCTCCCGGTCGGCATGGAGATCCGTGCGGCGCATCTTCTCGAGCGTGGCGCCCGCTCGCTGCAGGCCTCTGTGGAGCGCGGTCGTTATCACGTGGCGGTCGAAGCGCCGCCCGATGTTTCGCGCGACGCGCTTGCTGCCGCGGTTGCCGGCTTTCTCGAGCTGACGGAGATCACGCTCCAGAAGAAGACCCGCACCGTGAACCTGCGCGCCTTCGTCCACGATCTGCGCGTGGCGGAGGGCGAGTCGCTTGCGCTCGAGATGCTGCTTCAGATGGGCCAGGAGGGCAGCGTACGGCCGGAAGACGTGGTCTTTGCGCTCTTCGGAGGTGCGGCCGGGGTGGCGCACGCGGAGCGTGTCGCGCTTCAGGCCAGGATCGACGGGACACTGGTGGAGCTGTGACGTTCGACCTCCTGGCTCGCTGGGGCGCGCTGATCGTGGCCCTCGTCGCGGTGGCGGTGCTGGTGGGCGTGCGACGAAGGTCTGGCCGGCTTCTCGCCGAGGCAGAGGCGCGGCTGCGCGACGCCGATGCGCGGGCACGTCACAACGAAGCGCTCGAGGCCCAGGTGCGCGTGCTCACCCGCGATGTGGGGCAGGCGCAGTCACGGGTCGATGAGGAGCGCGCTGCGCGCGTGGCCGCGGAAGAAGAGGCGCAGCGGCGCCAGCTCCTGCTCGATCTCGGGGCCTCGGTCTTCGGCACGCTCGAGCTCACCAGCCTGCTGCCTTCGCTGCTGAAGAAGCTGCGTGAGCGCCTGGCCTTTCACGCCGCGGGCATCTTCCTCTTCACCCACGACAAGACCGAGCTCGCCCTGGTTGCGATGGAAGGCCTGCACGAGAGCGAGATGGCGGGGCAGCTGCGCGCCGACGTGAACCTCCCCGCCATCGTCGCGAGCAGCGACAAGCCCGTCCTGGTGACCGATGCGGCTTCCGATCCCCGCTTCGAGCGCCTGGTATCGAGCGCCCGTGTGCGCTCGGCGCTGTATCATCCCATCTCTTCGAACAAGAAGGTGTATGGCGTCATCTGTCTCTGGTATCACGAGATCGGGTCCTATGCGCAGCGCGACGTCGACCTTCTCGCGTTGATCACCGCGGAGGCCGCGCGCGCCATTCGAAATGCAGAGGTCCACCAGGAGCTGAACGCGCGGCTGAACTTCATCGTGACCCTCTGGGAGGCTTCGAAGACCCTCAACAGCTCGTCTGTGGAGAGCGACCAGCACACGTGGCGGCGCAGGCTCGAGGAGGTGGTGAGGTCTGCGGCGTTCCTCTTCGGGGCGGAGAAGGCCGTGCTGCTCCGCTACGACGGCGTTTCCGCGTGGCGGAGAGCTCGCTTGTGCGGGTGGCCAGCGCCCTCAACGATTCGAAGGCGGGCCTGCCGTTTCTTCTAAGGGCACCGTTCCAGGTCCGCAACCTCGTGACCGACTCTCGTCTGGGTGAGCTGGCTGGATTCGCGGAAGCAGAAGGCACCACGAGCCTGCTCTGGGCGCCGCTCATCGGCCGTCAGCGTACCCTCGGGGCACTGGCGTTGCTCACCCAGGGCGCGCGCAGCTGGACGCAGATGGAGCTCCAGTGGCTCGACATCTTTGCCAACGTCCTCTCGGTGACCCTCGAGAACACCCATCTCTTCCAGGACCTCGCGACCGAGAAGAGCCAGCTCCAGGTCCTTGTCGACAACGTGCCCGAAGGCGTGTTCACCACCGATGCGCAGGGACGGGTGCTGACGTGGAACGCGGCTGCGCACCGCATCACCGGGTGGTCGCTGGCAGATGTGGCTGGCCGTCGGTGCGCTGAGCTCATTCGCTGCAGCACGGTCGAGGAGACCTGGTGCGAGACGCGCTGTCCATTGAAGATCGCCATGCAGACGGTGGCGCGGTTCGACTCCGGTGTTCACGGCGTCTCGCTGGCCCGCGCAGATGGAACGGCCGTGCCCGTGTTCATCACCTCGGGTCCCATCGTGAGCGATGATGGAACGGCCATGGGCGCGGTGCTCGTGTTCCGCGACATCACCAAGGAAAAAGAGATCGAGCAGATGAAGGAGGACTTCCTGGCCACCATCACCCACGATCTCAAGAGCCCCCTGGCTTCGGTGATGGGCTACGCCGAGCTCATGCTCAACCCGAAGCTGGGCCCGCTGAATGACAACCAGCAGGAGTTCGTGCAATCGATCCTGCGATCTTCGAAGACCCTGCAGTTCCTCATCGACAACATCCTCGAGATCACCCGCATGGAAGCCGGGGAGATGCAGTTCAATCCACGCGCGTTCAACATCGGCAGCGTGCTCGCAGAGATCCGGGAGATGTTCGTTCCGCTTGCGGCCCCGAAGTCGCTGCGCCTCGAGGTGCGCTGTGACGATGCCATCATCGTGCGAGGCGACCGGGACAAGATCAAGGAGGTCTTCATCAACCTCTATGCCAACGCCGTGAAGTTCACCCGGCCCGGCGGCGCCATCACGACCACGGTCGAGGCAACAGACGAGCGGGTCACCATCCGGGTCGCCGACACCGGAAAGGGCATCGCCGCCGATCAGATCGCGCGTCTGTTCGAGCGGTTCGCGCAGGTGAAGTCCGATGAGCGCAGAGGCACGGGCCTGGGCCTCTACATCGTGCGTCGCATCATTCAGGCGCACGAGGAGTCGGTGGAGGTGCAGAGCGAGGTGGGCGTCGGCACGACGTTCTCGTTCGGGCTCCCTCGGGTCCGCATTCAGGGGGGCGACGCGCTTGGCGTTCTCGTGGTCGATCGCGACGAGGAGACCTCGGCAACGGTGCAGCGAATCCTGGAGGAGGAGGGCATTGCCACCGCTCTGGCCAACACCGCTCGCGATGCCTTGCGCGCGGTCTCGCAGCGAAAGCCTCGGGTTCTGCTCATCGATTCGCAGCTGCCGGAGCTGACGAGCGAGAACCTGCTGGAAGAGCTCAAGAGCGCGTCTTCACGCGAAGGGCGCGAGCTGGGCATCCTCATGCTGTGCAACTGGCGAGAGGACGTACCGGTCGAGTCGGAGCGACGGGTCTATCGCCCCCCCGAGGCAACAGAGCTGCTGCGCAAGGTGCGCGCACTCATTCCGACCGAGCCTGCGACGGGTGCGCAGAGAGAAGCTTCATGATTTCAGTGTCTGGGATTCACGGAGGACGATGTACAAGGAAATCTACATCAGCATAGACGACCTGGAGAGCCGTGTTGCCGTCATGGAAGACGGTCGGCTCGTCGAGATCTACATCGAGCGGGAGGAGCGGCAGAGCGGAAGCATCTACAAGGGACGCGTTGCAAACGTGCTTCCGGGCATGCAGGCGGCGTTCGTCGACATCGGACTCGAGCGAAATGCCTTTCTCTGCAAGGACGACCTCGAAGCTGGGATGGGTGAGGAAGAGTACGAGGCGTTCAAGAACGCGTCCATCAAGGACATGCTCAAGGTGGGTCAGGAGACGCTGATCCAGATCGTCAAGGAGTCCATCGGCACCAAGGGAGCGCGGGTCACCACGGGCATCACCCTCCCGGGACGCTATCTGGTGCTGCTCCCCACCGCCAACTACGTCGGGGTGTCACGTCGCATCGAATCAGAAGAGGAGCGGCGTCGCCTCAAGGCCCTGGCTGATCAGCATCGGCCTGAAGGGGTCGGGCTCATCGTGCGCACCGCGGCCGACGGTCGGTCGCAGGAAGAGCTGCTGCGCGATCTCGAGGCGTTGGTGAAGCTGTGGGAGCGCATCCGGGAGAAGGCCCGCACGGCGAAGCCCCCGGCCCTGGTCCACCAGGAGCTCACGCTGGTGTACAAGGTCATTCGCGACCTGTTCACCGAGGATGTCGATCGGCTCATCGTCGATTCGAAGTCAGAGTACGAGCGCATCGTCGATCTGATGGACATCTTCTCACCAGAGCTGAAGAGCCGCGTGCATCTGCACAGCGATCGGCGTCCGCTGTTCGAGCTCCACGGTGTCGAGAAGGACCTCGAGAAGGCGCTGCGCCGGCAGGTCTGGCTCGAGTCCGGGGCCCATCTCATCATCGACAAGACCGAGGCGCTCACGGTCGTCGACGTGAACACGGGCAAGTTCATCGGCCGTTCGAACCTGGCGGATACCATCCTCAAGACGAATCTCGAAGCGGTAAAAGAGATCACCACCCAGCTGCGCCTTCGTGATCTCGGGGGCATCATCATCGTCGATTTCATCGACATGGATCGCCACGAGGACAAGATACGGCTGCTGCAGGCCCTGGGCGAGGCCCTCAAGCGCGATCGCACCACAACGCATCTCGTGGGCATGACCGACCTCGGCCTCGTGCAGATCACGCGCAAGCGCGTCGGGCGCGATCTTGCCGATACGCTGCGGGAGACCTGCCCGTGCTGCAAAGGCGTCGGATCTGTGGAGACCCTTCAGACCGTGCGCGTGCGCGCCGAGCGCGAGGTGAGGCGCCTCGCCCTCGATCAGAAGGCGGAAGCAGTGAAGCTCGTGGTGAACCCGCGGGTGGCACAGGCGATGGTGGGTTGGGAAGGCGAGGAGATGCAGCGGCTCGAGAAGGCCGTGCGCAAGCCCGTCCATCTGCGCACCGATCGCGATTTCGCGCGCGATCGCGTCGACACACACGCCATGGGTTCGCGAGAGGCTGACGATCGGCTCAAGCCCCTGCGCGTGGGGCTCGAGACAGACGCGGTCATCGAAGATACCTTTGGAGGCAACCTCCAGAGCGGGCTTGCGGTGGTCGATGGACAGCTCGTGGAAGTTCTTCAGGGCGGGAACATGGTGGGCGATCGGGTGCGCGTGTGCGTCACCCATTCCAGCCGATGGTATGCCCAGGCGCAGCTGAAGCGCTGAGCGCTGTGTTCGGCTGACTCGCCGTTGTGAGCGGCGCGGCGGGTCAGTCTTGCTTCTTCAGCGTGTCTCGGAGCTGCTGCATCTCGGCCTGCTCGAGGTGGTCGACCTGCTGGCGGATCGTTCGCAGGCTCGCGAAGACGTCGTAGACCGCCAGTGCCGAGGCGGTGAGAACCATGCCGAGCACCGCAAGCCAGTAGTACAGCTGGCGGTAGATGAGCTCCTGGGGCGCGCCTCTCTCCGGCGGCGCGCTTCCGAAGTGGAGCATGAAACCGACCAGGGCGATGAGAAGCGCCCCGAAGGCGCGCCGCAGGAACCTTCCCCAGTGCGCAGCACCTCGCTCGCGCTCGACCTGAAGGGTGCGCGTCTCGACGCCCAGCAGCGTCGCGGCGGCGAGACAGAGAAGGAACGGCAGAACGTAGAGGCGGGTGAGCTCCATGCGAACATCTGGGACTTCGGCCTGCCCGGTCAAGCCCCTCTTGCGATTCGCGAGGGGATCGCCCACAAACCCCGAACTCACATCGCATCGCACCGCTTCCTGGGTGCGGCGTGGAGGAGCAACATGGACGAGACCCCTCTCTCCCCGGGAGAGCAGCGCACCCACGAACGAAAGGGCCTGCGCGTTCACAGGCTGATCCGGGCCACGCTCGAGCGCGACGGCGAGTCACGCGAGAAGTATCTCTACGTGGTCGACATCTCAGAGGGTGGCATCCGTCTCAATGCAGACGATGCGTTCGAACTTGACCGTCCCCTCCGGCTCTGCTTCACGTTGCAGTACCTCGAGTTCGATGTGACGGTGCGCCCCATCTGGCAGAAGAGCCTGGCGGGTGGCACGTGGACGTGTGGCTTTGCCTATCATGAGCCGACACCCGAGCAGCAGGCGCAGATCGCACAGATGTATGAGTCGTTCACCGTGCACGGGCGCAGAGAGCGCTTTCGACTCAAAGCGCTGGTCTCCGTCGCTCTATGCCCAGAGGGCGAGGAAGGGTGGTTCAACATCCTTCTTGTCGATATCTCGCCGAAGGGCCTGCGTGGGCTTCATGACGAGGCGCTCGACAAGGAGCGGCTCTACAACGTGCGCGTCATACTGCCCGACATGAGTGAGGCGGAGGCTTCTGCTCGCGCGGTCTGGCAGGAAGAGGTGGGACCTACGCGTCACGAGTTCGGCATGCAGTTCGTGGCCATCGATGAGTCCTACGCGCAGCGCATCCAGTCGTTCATCGACAGATCGGTGGGGGTGGCCTGACCCACCCTGCCTGTCATCGCGTCTCTC
>RGZZ01000250.1 GCA_010028905.1 Pseudomonadota bacterium
CGCAGCATCCACGTGTGCGCGACCCGCGTGCCGCGCACACGTGGATGCTGCGCATCGTGACGCACCGCTGCCGGCGCCTGCAGCGGCGCCAGCCTGTGCAATCGCTCGAGACCCTGCTCGCGTCCGGACAAGAACCCGTCGCCCCCGACGCCACCCACGCCGCCGAAACGCGCCTGGGCATAGAGGCGGCGATGGCGTCGCTGCCCTCGTCCGATCAGGAGGTTCTCACCCTGCGCGAGATGCTGTCGCTCTCCTACGAAGAGATAGCAGCCTCCCTCGCGGTGCCGCTGGGCACCGTGCGCAGCCGCCTCGCCAAGGCCCGCCAACGTCTCATCTCCGCCCTGCGTGGCACAGAAAAGGAGCGCCGCTGATGACGACCATCGCCCCCCTCAGCTGTGATGACATCTTCGAATCGCTCTCGGCCTTCATCGACGACATGGCCGACACGCACGAGACCCGCCAGGTGGAGGAGCACCTCGCGGCGTGCGACACCTGTCGCGAGACCGCGCGAACCCTTCGTGCCGTGTCCGTCATCTCAACCGAGCCCTCCGCACCGGTTCCCACCGGCTTCGCGGCGCGCACCGCGCGTCAGGTGCGAGAGCGCGCCAATCGCTCGTGGCGCGAGCGACTGCGCCAGGCGACGAGAGCACTGACCGACTGGATCGATGTCGGCGAGCCCAATCCTCTCAGCACGCTGCTGCGTTCGCGCGCGGCGCAGAGCAACGTGCGCCCCGCGTCGCTCTGGGCAGGACTGGCCGTCGTGCTCTTCGGCGCGCCGAGCGTGACCCTGCAGGCGGCGTGGTCACCCGAGAGCGGAGCGGCCTTCCTGATGGCCGCGGCCCTGGCGATGCTCATCGCCGTTCCCATCTCCCAGGCCCTGTCAGACGTGGCGCTGATGGTGTCGCTGCGAAAGGGCCGCTGCCTCGATGAGGTCGTGGTCTCAGGGATGTCGGCAGGGGAGATCGTCGACATCATCGCGCTTCACGGCGTGCGAACCGCGTTCCGGACGTGCTGGCCCATGGCCCTGCTGCTGCTGCTCGGAGCGCTGCTCTTTCCCGCGGTGCCGCACACCGTGGCCGAAGTCGTGGCAGGCTTCGGGCAGCCCACGCTCGCGCCCGCATACGCGCGCGCCCTGGCCGTTGGGGCGGCCGCGCTCTGGCTTCCCGCCGTCTGCGCCATGACCGCGTGCCTGTCGTACGCCGAGCAGGCGAAGACGCTCTTCAAGCGCGACGGTGTGGGGACGAGCACGGCGAGCATCGTGGTGTTCGTGCTCCTGGCGCTCACGTCGGTGCCCGGCTGGGTGCTTCTGGGCAGCGTCATGGGCTTGTTCGAGGGGACCGGGCTGATGGAAAGCGCCGGTGCGGGTGAGGCGGCCCTCGGGCTGGTGGCGGGCGCCGTGCTGTGTGCCGTTCTCGGGCGCTCCCTCGCGACGTGGGGCATACGGAACCTGCCGCTGCTCGAGCGATGGAGTCGCAATGCGCTCTCTCGCCAGCGCAACCCGTTTGTTCGTCCCCCCAGCGAGAACCCCATCACGATGCGCGAGATGCGCCGCCAGGCCACCGCGGTGCCGGGCGGCCTGGCAGGCCTCTTCGTCGCGCGGCTGCTCCCCGTGCTGCTGCCCGGAGGCGCGGTCGTGCTGCTGCTCTCGCTCGTCGGCAGCAAGAACCACCCTGCCGAGTGGCCGGGCTACTGGATCTGCGGCGCTCTGGTCATTGCGGCCACGACCTTCGTGCGTGCCGCCCACCGGACGTCGACGGCCCTGGTGCAGGAACGCGAGCAGGGCACCTTCGACGTGCTGCTGCAGAGCGGGCTGACCCCCCAGGAGTTCATTCACGGCTGGCTCGAGGTGACCCGATGGCCGCTCTACCTCGGACTGGCCATGACCGTGGCGCTGGGCACAACGATCGCGCTGGCCGCCCCCGAGGTGCTGGGATGGGAGCTCTCGTCAGACCCCAGCTATGCGTACGGCACGTTGCTGCTCAGCATTGTGGCCGTGTCGCTCAGCCCGTGGGCCGGCACCTGGGTGGGGCTGGGCATCTCGAGCGTCAGCCTCAGCCGACGTGAAGCCATCGGCAAGCTCGCGCTGACCGCGACGCAGATGGTGCTGCTCTCGCTCGTCGTCTGGTGCGTGCTCGGAACGGTAGTGACCCGCGCACTGTCGCTGGGGCCGGTGTCATACGACTGCATGGCGTCGCTGATGGACATCGTGCTGCCCCTGGCCGCATTCGCACTCGCCAGCGTGGCCCTGTCGTGGAGAGGGCGCAGGCAGGTCGACCGGCACCTGGTGGCGTTCTGGCACGAGGCTCCCCCTGCTACCGAGCCGATCTGCCCGACCTTCGCGCTGCAGCAGCGACTCGTTCTGTGGCCGCTCTGGACGGCATTCACCCTGATCTTCCTCGCCCACGCGTCAACGGGCGCGATCCTCATTCTTCTCAACCCCAGAGAATCGCTCGATTCGGAGATCATCGAGCTGGTGGCGCCGCTCCTGACCCTGGCACTCGCCCATTCAGCCACAACCTGGCTGAAGGCGCTCGTGGAACGGGGCGCTCTCAACGCAGCGTCGACCAGCATCCTCGCCGAGCTGGGGGGCGGCCTGAGCGGAGCTGCAGTGAGGTGGCTGCTGGGTGCGTTCCCTATGCTGACAGGACTGCTGCGACCGCTGGGCCTGAACCCGGATACCGCAGATCTCGCGTTGGTCACGATCGGCTTCGTGCTCTGCTCGAGTGTCGCCGCTGCCGCGCAGTGGGCCCGCCGCGCACCCGTCGACGCAGCGCTGCCCGCCCCCCTCACGTCGACGCTCGCACCGTCGGCCTTGCGACGCCGCGCCCTGATCACCACGGCGCTTCTCGTGGCGCTCGTGGGCGTTGACACGATGGTGGCGCGACGAACGCTCGAAAGCGCGCGATTGAGTCCCGAGACGTCGGCCCAGCTGACAGACGTGCTCTCCCGTGTGCGCGCGCGTGAACAGGAGCGGCTGCTGACACCCCCTGCAGAGAACGGGTTTGCCCCTCTGAGCGTCGCGCTCATGACAAGCGAGAGCGAACCCATGTCGCGTCGCGATCGTCAGGTCGTCGATGCGTTCCGCAGCCTGTCGTTCGCCGACGTGGGAACCCGTGCAGAGGTGCTCGTGACGTTGGGGAAGCGCGCCACCGATGCCGCACGCGAAGCCGCGCGCCTCGACGCCGCGCTCCCCCTCATCCGTGACGTGGTGACCCGCCCTCGTTTCGTGGCGGCGCCGCCCCTGTCGAACGGATTCGACACACGACTCCCCAGCTTCACATTGATGCGCAACCTCGCCCGCAGCCTGTCGATCCGGGCGCTCATGCATGAGCGCGCCGGACACCTCGACCGCGCCGTCGACCTTCATCTTCTCTGCTTGCAATGGTCAGACCGCATGGCGGGAGACGGCCCCCTGATCTACGGCATGATCACACTGGCCCTGAAGCGCGTCGCCGAGGAAGGCATGCTGGAGCTGCTCACCTGGCAGCGTCTCAGCGCGCGTGACTACGAGCAGATCATCAGCGCCGAGACGAACCGCCGCGCCACACCGTCACGCTTCTCTCAGCATCTCGAGAACGAGCTGGCCAGCGCCCTCACCCTGTTCACGCAGGCAGCGTCAGGAGAGCTCGTCACGGAAGACGGGCTGAAGAGCACGCGATGGCTGCCGAGCTTCGTGCTGGCGAGCGACCGTACGTACTACACCGACGTGATGCTCTCGATGGATCGTCAGTACAGCACCACCCCACGGGGTCTGCGAAGTCAGACAGATGCGCTGACGAACACGCTCTACCCCCTCCCCGACAGGCATCCCATCGCGATGGCCCTGCTCCCCGACGTGCATCGCGCGATGCTGCAGCTTCGCGTATCAGAGACGCGCAGCGAAGCCATCCGCGCCATCTGCACCCTCGAGCTCATGCGCCTGCGAGACGGCGCCTACCCCGCCGCGCTCCCCGCGGGATTCACCGATCTGGTGTCTGACAGCGGAACGTTCGGCTACACCCTCGAAGGCTCGCGCTACACCTTGACCAGCACGGGCCGGCAGGTCTCCACGCTGCTGGCACGCGGGAACCGGGGGGCGTTCCGATGGATGCCCTTCTCTACGTCACCGTGAGCGCGTCACCGTGAGCGCGTCACCGTGAGCGCGTCGCCGTGAGCGCGTCGTCATGAGCGCGATGCGGCGAGCGAGGGCTACCCCTGCTTCACCTCGGCCGGATCGACGATGCCCATGCGCAGGGCGCACAGCACAACCTGCACGCGATCATTGACCCCGCACTTGCGATAGATGTTCTTGAGATGCGCCTTCACCGTGTTGAGCGAGAGGCCCAGGGCTGCGGCAATCTCCTGATTGGTGCGCCCGCGGGCGGTGAGGGCCAGCACCTCGCGCTCGCGATCGCTCAGGCCCCGCGCGAGGGTGCGCTCCTCGGCGGAGTCAGCGCGCTTCTGCGAACGGGTGAGCAACAGGCCCGCCAGCCTTGGCTCGACATAGAGGTGCCCCGCGTGCACGTCGGCCAGGGCGCGCTTCACCTCATCGAACGACGCCGACTTCAAGATGTAGCCGTTGACGCCCGCGTCGAGCGCCTGCCGCAGCACATCTTCGTCTGTGTGCATGCTCAAGACGAGGATCTTCTGCGCAGGATTGGTCGCGCGGATGGCGGCGGCGCACCAGATGCCGTCGCTGCGCGGCAGGCCGATGTCGAGCAGCACCACGTCACACGTGACGCGACGAAGGGTGGCCACCGCTTCCTCCGCCGTGGTGGCCGTGGCCACCACCTGCGCGAAGCCGTCGAGCTCGAGCAGGCTCTTCATCCCATCACGCACAACGGCGTGATCATCGACCATGACGATGCGTATGGGCACCTCAGAGACCATCTTGACCCTCCAGGGGTAGTCTGAACGAGACGCGGGTTCCGCGTCCGAAGATCACGTCGAGCCAGCCCCCCACCAGTTCGGCGCGCTCGCGCATGCCGCGTATCCCGTAATGAGCGCGGCTGGCATCCGGTACCGCGGCGGCGCCTCGCCCGTTGTCGACGATCTCGCCCTCGAGCCAGGGGCCGTCGATGTGAAGATGCACCTTCACCCGGGTCGCCTCGGCGTGCCGCCGGATGTTCACCAGGGATTCCTGCACGATGCGGTAGAGAAAGAACGCCCGCAGGCGCCCCAGACCCGCAATCTCGTCGGGCACGACCAGCTCGGCCGCGAGACTCGCTTCTTGCGCCAGCGCGTTCACCAGGCCGCGCACCGCGTCGGCGGCGCTCGCGCCATCGAGTAGCGGCGAGCGCAGGTTCTCGATGAGGCGAGAGACGTCGTCGAGCAACGCCTTCGCCTGGGTGCGCGCGCCGGCCAGCTCTTCAGCGGCGCGGGCGCCATCGCGAGACTGGAGCTGCTCGACCAGCTGGAGACGGTAGAAGATGCCCGCCAGGGGCTGCGACACGGCGTCGTGGAGCTCGGTCGACATCAGCCTGCGCTCGGTCTCCTGGAAGTGTGCCACCTGCGCGAGACGCTTGGGGCTGATGTCAGACAAGATGCGAATGGCGTAGCGTCCGGACGCCGACGCGAGCATGGAGCCCGTCACCCCTCCCCACCCCAGATCGCCGCCCGCGCGCAGATAGCGGACCTCGAGGGTGTACTGGTCGCGCTCGCCTCGCATGAGCGACCGGAACAGGGCGCGCTCGGTGTCGGCAAAGGGGTCGGTGGAGAGCTCAGCCAGCCCCCGCCCGCGCAGCGAGTCGAATCCGAGCATCTGACAGAGCGTGGCATTGCACTCCACAACCCCACCCTCGACGTCGAGCAGCGCAATGCCCACACCCGCGCGTTCGAAGAGCGTGCGAAAGCGCTCCTCCTCGACCCGCACCTGTTGCTGGGCCTGATCGGCACGCTGCGCCAGCCGATGCTTGTACATGGCCATCTCGATGGCCACTCGCAGCTCGGCAGGTCGATAGGGCTTGATCAGGTACCCGGCTGGCTGCGCGACCTTGGCGCGAGCAATGGTCTGCTCGTCAGCGTAGGCCGTGAGGAAGATGACCGGCAGACCGTGCCGCTCGCGAATCTCGAGGGCTGCATCGATGCCCCGCATGCGCCCCCCGAGATTGATGTCCATGAGAATGACGTCGGGCATGAGCTCCGCCGTGCGCGTGAGACACGACTCGAAGGTTGCGCAGTGCCCGACCACGGTGTGCCCCATCTGCGTGAGCGCCGACTGGATGTCGGCGGCCACGATGAACTCGTCTTCGACGATGATCGCCCGCACCCCAGACGGGTCGACCGAGACCTTCGCTACCTGCATCTACCCTCGACCTGTGCCGCGACCTGATGCCCCCCACGGCTGCTTGCTTGATTTCCCAATGCTACCAGTTCTCGAAGGCGTTGTCATCACCCGCATTGGCGTGAAAAACCCTCAACACACCACCCGTTGGGATTAGCCCTGCCTGACAGTTCCTCTGTTGAACCCCGAACCCGTCGAACAAGGAGGTCAGCGAGATGAGACGCCGCCCAGGCCGGCCACCCGATCGAGCGCGCGCGTCAGCTCAGCCATGCGCGCCTCGCGCTGGGCAGGGCTGTCGAAGCGGATGGCCGCCATCTCACGGGTTGCCGCATCAGCCACGCGCTGCACCGCGTCGCGCGAGAGCAGGCCGAGCCCGAAGGCCTCCACCGCGGCGTCGACATAGGTGTCGAAGAGAACGACTCCTTCCGCCCGAAGACGGGCACGCTCGTCGTCGGGCGTAGCCTTCACATCATGGATGAGCACGCCGCGCACCGCGTCTCCCTGCGCTGCGACGGCGCGCTCGCCGAAGAGCACGTCGCCCTGACCGCTGTCGCCGATCAAGACCGCCCCATATTCCGGGAAAACGGCGCGATAGCGGGCGAGGCCCTGCAGCTTGGTCTCGGCCATGTGCTCGTGATTGATGAGGCCCCCCAGCGTGCCCGTGATGACGGGCGCTTCTGGCAGGCCGCGACGGCGCAGCATGTGGTGCACCGCGTTCTCCACCTTCCCGCTGGGCTCGCCCGGGCGGGCCGTGAGGAACGTGAGATCACCTTCCCGGCCGTCGGCCAGATCGAGCTCGCGGTAGAGCTGGCGCACCCCCGGATAAACGGTCTTGCGCGGATAGCGTTCGTCTTTCAAGGAGCAGAAAAGGGTGTCGTCGATGTCAGAGATCACCTTGGTGCCCGACCCGAGGACCGATTCCCCCGCGATGTGCCCCAGCATCTCGGCCCGGACAACCGGATTGTCGATCTCGTGGAACACGAGGTGCTCGAGGTCGCGGAAGTCACCGCCGGCGTCGACGCGGTTCTTGAGGTCGGTGAGCGCGTCTCCCCGGGTCGAGACGAAGAGGCTGCAGATGGCGCGCTCCTCGGGGCGACGGGTGATGCCGTGCTGCAGACCATCGACGAGGGCGGCACGGGCGTCTGTGTCGAGGTGCGCGACCTCGCGACGGGTGAGATAGTCGAGCAGCT
>RGZZ01000251.1 GCA_010028905.1 Pseudomonadota bacterium
AGACGCTCACAGCGCCTCCCCCTCGGCGGCGGCGAGCTCCCCACCGTGTGCGGTCACGAAGTGGGACACGCTCTCATAGAACGTGAAGAGACGCTCGAGGTTGGTGAGGTGGAACAGGCGGCGAAGGCGCGGGTTGTTGCAGACAAACGAGAGCGTGCCGCGCTTCTCACGCATCTTCTGGCGCAGCTCGACGAACGTGCCCAGACCGCGGCTGTCGATGTGGAGCAGCGTGTCGAGGTCGATGAGCAGATGCTGGCAGTCGCCGGCCACGATCTCGAGACCCTTGGCCTGCAGCGACGCGGTACCGGCAACGTCGAGCTCTCCCCCGACCGAGAGAGCCACCAGCTCGGGCCCCCGAACACGTCTGTCTCTCCCTATCTGCAGCACCCCTCGGTCATACCCGATGCGCCATCTGATCAATCGCGAGACGCCCATGCCGTCTTCTTCAGGCAGCCACGCGCATCTCGGTCGCGCAACCCTTCACGACGCCGAGCCCAGGCCCGGGTCTACCGAGCCGCCGAAGGACAGATCTCGGAGAAGGCGCAGACGGCGCAGGCCCTGACCTCGGGGCGGGGCGTGTAGCAGCGTGCGCGAATGCCGCGGGCAGCATCTTCGATGACCGCACGCGCCTCTTCCACGTCGCGCTCGCTCTTGCGCGCCTTGCCACAGATCCCGGATTCGAGGAACTGGAGCTCGGTGTACTGCGGCAGACGACCCGTGGCCTGCCGCCACGCAAGCGCGTAGACCGCCAGCTGGAAGTTGTCGCGGGCGCGCTTGTCTGCGTCTTCCTGGGTGCGCACGTCGGTCGACTTGTAATCGATGATGGCGGCCTTGTCGCCGTCCCACACGTCAACGCGATCGTATCGCCCCACCACTCTCGTGCGCCCCAGCACGAACGTGAACTCCTCCTCGACGATGGCCGGCGCCCTGCCCCCCGCCTGCCGCTCGACCCAAGCCGTGAGAACGCGCTGCCCCTGCGCGAATCGCTGCTCCTCGTGCTCGAGCGAGAGAAACCCCTCGTTGACCCAGGCGCCGCCGAAGACCGAGAGCACGCGCTCGAGAGACGGCATCTCGCCCTTCTTGCGCTCGCCGTTGTAGAACGAGATGGCCTCATGCAGCGCGCGGCCGTAGACGACGGCGTGGTTCGACATGAGCGGAACCCGCAGCACGTGCACGAACTTGAACTTCAGCGGGCAGGTCATGTAGTCGTCGAGCTGCTTGTGTGACAGGGTGAGGAACTGCTCATCCGGGAGCGGCGCGAGCGCTGACACCGGGATCTCGACCCCCGGCGCATGTCGCTCGATGGCCTCGGCCGCCGACGTGCGATGCGCAGCAATCGATCCCCCCTCGGTGTCGAGCGCCTCGAAGATGAAGCGACTCGGTCGCGCCGCGCGCTTGGCCCCCGTGTCGTGCGACCCGAAGATGTAGAGCCGCCGCTGCGCCCGCGTCATGGCCACGTAGAAGAGGCGGCGCTCCTCCTGCACGTGGGCATCGCCGCTGGGCAGCACCTGGCGCAGCATCTCAGCGGGAAGCGGCAGCCGATCAGCGCGGGAGCGTGATGGGAAGCGTCCCTCGATCGCGCCCACGACGAACACGTGTCCGAACTCGAGGCCCTTTGACTTGTGCACGGTGAGCACCGAGACCGCGTCGAGATCCGGATCGGCCTCTGCCACCGCGGGATTGTCTCCCGCCTCCATCAAGAGATCGAGGTGCGCCACCAGCTCGGGAAGCCGCCCGCGCTCGTCGACCATCTCGTAGCCCTTCACCACATCGAAGAAGCGCGCGATGTTGCGGATGCGCAGGTCATCTTCCGGCGTCTCGCAGCGACTCAGGCGCTCGAGAAGGCCGCTGCCGCGAAGAAAGGCGTAGAGCACCTGCCCGGGCGGCTTCCAGGTTGCTTGCTCGATGTACTGGCGCACGTCTGCGAGCAGCCGCGTCACCGTGGCGCGCGAATCGGGCGCAAGACCCTGGAAGAGCCCGATGTCATCGGCCGTGGGGGTGTACCCGGCTCCTCGCCCCGCCGACTCGACCTCGGTGGGCGCCTGCTCGACAACGCGCAGCACGTCGAACAGGCTTGCGTTGCGCCTGCGCGAGACGCCGCAGAGCGAGGCCAGGTCGACGGCGTCGAGCGCATAGATCTCGGAGGCCGCCATGGCGTAGAGCGAGACGCTGTCGCGGGGATCTGCCACCACGCGCATGAAGGCGATCAGCAGGCGTATCTCCGGCCGCGTGTAGAGACCGTGGCTTCCGCTGAAGCGGAAGGGGATGCCGCGCATGTTCATCGCCCGCAGATACGGATCAGCGTCGCGGTTGCCTCGAACGAGCAGCGCGTGCTCTGCGAAGGAAGCGCCCGCAGCATGACGCTCGGCAATGATGCGGGCAACTTCGTCGGCCTCGGTCGACACAGCGTCGAACATGCGGAACACAGGAGCGGCGTCGTCGTCGGCACGCCCCACGAGTCGCTTGTCGATGCCGGTGCGCACCTCGAGACGGTCCGGATTGTTGTGCACCACGAGACGATAGGACGCGTCGAGGATGGCCTGCGGCGAGCGGAAGTTGCGTGTGAGCACGACGTTGCGCGCATCTGGATAGACGTCACCGAACTGCAGGATGTTCGAGATGGCGGCACCGCGGAACCGATAGATGGCTTGATCGTCATCGCCCACCACCGTGATGTTGCGGTGCCCCTCGGCCAGCAGGCGCACGACCTCGAACTGCGCGTGATTGGTGTCCTGGAACTCATCGACAAGGATGTATCGATACCGCTTGCGGCACGCCGCGAGCACCGACGGACGGGAGCGGAAGAGCGCGAGCACGCGGTACACCTGGTCCCCGAAATCGACGCACCCGTTCTCGGCCATGAGGCGCTCGTAGGCCTCGTAGGTCGCCGCGAGCTCGCCTTGCCGACGCGCCTCATCGGCCGTCTCGACGTCGTCCGGGACGGCCCGTGCCTGGGCGGCGATCTCGTCGGCGAAGCGCCGGTAGTCGGCCGGCGTGCAGTCTTCGTCCTTGGCACGGGCGATGAGGGTGGTCAGCGCCTCGAGGTAGGCTGTGGGGTTGCCGAGAGGCCGATAGATGTCGAGGGGCATCTCGAACAGGTGGCGCTTCAGGAAGATGATCTGCTGCGCCTTCGAGAGAACGGCGAGGTTCGGATCGAGGCCGCCCTCGAGGGCGTTCTCGCGCAGCAAGCGATATCCGAAAGCGTGGAACGTGCTGATATCGAGACTGGTGTAGCCGTAGGGCAGCAGGGTGTCGACCCGCTCCTCCATCTCGCGCGCGGCCTTGTCGGTGAAGGTCAGGGCGAGGATCTCCTCCGGACGGGCCCGTCGCGACGCCACCAGCCAGGCGATGCGGCGCGTGACGACCGTGGTCTTGCCGGTGCCCGCGCCGGCCACGATGAGCAACGGCCCTTCGCAATGGGTGACCGCGTCGCGCTGCGCGTCGGTGAGGCCCTCGACGATGGGCGCGAGCGTTGTGTCGCGCGTGGGCACGAGAAGGCGATCATCCGACGGCGCCGGGGCGTGGGCGAGGACGGGCTCATCGGTGCGCATGGCCGTGCCTTCCACGCGCGCCGACCCGGGTTCCTGTCGGAATCGCCGACGCCGCGGGGCGCTCGCAGGCGTGCGAGAAGGAGAACGGGCGTTGGCGGCCGTCGAGCCGGCGCCCCATGGCCATCGAAGAGGGACTTGGCGTCGAGACGGTGAATCGCCTCTGCCGCCCCGCGAGACGCATCTCAGATCTCGCGGCCACCCGATCCCGAGGAGAGAGCTGCCGATGTCTACCCAGACCCTGCCCGAAACCACCGCTGAGCTTACCACCAAACCCTTTCACGTGGTCGTCTCCGACCCGCTGCCGGCCGAGGCTCTCGAGAAGCTGAGAGGCGTCGCGCGCATCACCGCCCGCGACTCGTTCCCGAAGGAAGAGCTCATCGAGATCCTCAAGAGCGCCGACGCCCTGCTCGTTCGCAGCGGGACCAAGGTCACCGCAGAGATCCTCGAGCACGCGAACAAGCTGCGCATCATCGGCCGCGCTGGCGTGGGCGTCGACAACATCGACGTGAAAGCCGCCACCCAGAAGGGCATCATCGTGGTCAACTCTCCAGAGGGCAACACGGTGTCGGCCGCTGAGCAGACCCTGGCGCTCATGCTGGCCCTGCTGCGCCATCTGCCCCAGGCCGCCGCCTCAACGGCCAAGGGCGGCTGGGAGCGCAAGAAGTTCACCGGCGTCGAGCTCTACAACAAGACCGTGGGCGTTCTCGGACTCGGCAAGATCGGCCGCGAGGTGGCCAGCCGCGTACGTGCGTTCAAGGCCCGGGTCATCGCCCTCGATCCGTTCATCACCGAGGAGCACGCCCGAGAGCTCGACCTCGAGCTGGCCGATCTCGACACCATCCTGCGCGAAGCCGATCTCATCACCGTCCACACGCCCCTCACGAAGGAGACCCGCGGGCTCATCGGTCGCGACCAGATCGCAAAGATGAAGAAGGGCGCGCGCATCGTGAACTGCGCTCGCGGCGGCATCGTCGACGAAGAGGCGCTCTACGAGGGCATCACGAGCGGTCACCTGGGCGGCGCGGCCCTCGACGTCTTCGGCGAAGAGCCGCCGGTAGGCTCGAAGCTGCTCGGCCTCGACAACGTCATCTGCACGCCGCACCTCGGCGCCTCCACTGAAGAGGCCCAGATGAAGGTCGCCCTCGACGTCGCCGAGCAGGTGGCCGACGTTCTGCAGGGCAGACCTGCACGCGCCGCGGTCAACCTTCCCTCGCTGCCCGCCGAGCAGATGGCCGTGCTCGAGCCGTACCTGCACCTCGCTGAGCGCATGGGCGCGTTCCTGGCTCAGATGTCTGAAGGAGCCATCGAGCGGGTCGAGGTCGCCTACGGGGGCGACCTGTGCAAGCTGCGCCTCGAGCCGGTCACCTGGAGCGTGCTGAAGGGGCTGCTGTCGGTCAATCACGCCGAGAGCGTCAACTACGTGAATGCGCCGGTCATCGCCCAGGCACGTGGCATCCAGGTACAAGAATCGCGCCGCGGCCAGGTACGCGACTATGTGAACCTCATCGAGGTGAGCGTGCGCACCAAGAGCGAGGAGCATCGCTGCGAGGGCACCATCTTCGGAACCGATGACGCGCGCATCATCAGCGTCGACGGCCAGCGGATGGACCTCCACCCGGCGGGGCACAAGCTGATGACCTGGCAGGAAGACACCCCCGGCGTGGTCGGCCGAATCGGCACCTTCCTCGGAGAGAGCAACATCAACATCGCCGAGATGCAGGTCGCCCGCGACAAGCCCCGCGGCCAGGCGCTGATGGTGCTGTCCATCGACGAGCCCGTAGGCCCTGCCCTGCTCACCCGCATCCAGGGCATGAGCGGCATCCGCAACGCCCGCGAGGTCAGCCTGGGCGACCCGCGGAACTAGCCAGCGCCATGAAGACAGTCACCGTAATCGGCGGAGGAGGCGTCGTCGGACGGCGCATCTGCGCTGAGCTCGAGCGAGCGGGTCTGGCCCGGGTGCGTCTGGCCGGCCGTGACTCGGAGGCCTCTCGCGCCGTGGCGCACCGCAACGGGCTCGAGTTCCGGCCGTGCAGCCTGCGCGATGCTCGCTCGCTGGGCGAGGCCATCGATGGATCGACAGTGGTGATCGACGCCGCCGGTCCTTTCCAGACGCGCGATCTCACGGCGGCGAGCGCGTGCATCGAAGCTGGCATCCACTACATCGACGTGGCCGGCGCCCGATCGCACGTTCTCGGCGTGGCCGCGCTCGATGCGCCCGCCCTGCATCGCGGGGTTCTGGTGACTTCCGGCGCCACATTGATGCCCGCCCTGAGCGCCGCCATGCTCGACGAGACGGCGAGCGCCTTCGAGCGCATCTCCGACATCTGCGTGGCCATCACGCTGGGCGCGCGAAACCGCCACGGAGAAGGGACCACGGCCAGCGTGCTCGACGGCCTCGGGAGGCGCTTCCGCATGACCTCCCAGGACAAGGACCGCCTGGTTCGCGGGGGCGACGATCCCCGCGCCCTCGATTTCCCGGCGCCCACCGGAACCCGTGTCGTGAGCTTCTTCAACGCTCCAGACGTGGCCCTCTTCCCGGAGCGATACGCAGCGTCGACCGTGCGGGTGTACTGCGGCATCGAGGGGCGCATGGCCACGTTCGCCCTCTCCCTGGTCCGATGGGTGCGACGATATCTCTACGATGTCGACCTCATGCCCTGGAGCGCGCTCGCACATCGGGTTCTGGGATCGATGGTGCCAGGAGGAAGCGGCGGCGAGTCGCTGGCCGTCTGGGTGCGGGGAACCGACGCCGATCAGCGGCCGCTGCAGCGACGTCTCGCGCTGGTGAGCACGAAAGATGAACCCGTTCTCGAGAGCACCCCGGCGGTTCTCCTCGCCGAGCGAATCGTCACGCAAGGCCCTCCCCGCGTCGGCGCTCTCCCGTGCACCGACGTTCTCTCGTTTGGTGAGCTCAAGACCGCGTTGACACGCCGGGGGGTCAAGGTCTTCAAGGGCGATGCCTACGAATGGGAAGAGTGCTGACGAAGCAGCCCGCGCGCGCAGCAAATCGCCTGCCGCGTCTGGCGCATGCCGCTCAGGCGCTAGACGCCGCGAGCAGCGCGCGGAACGAGCCCTGCTGCATCTGGCCCACCCACAGCACGAGCGCATTCTCGCCGTTCTCGTAGTACTTCTTGCGCAGGCCCACCTGTCGGAACCCGAACGACTGATAGAGCGCAATGGCCGCGACATTGCTCTCACGCACCTCGAGCACCGTCCAGCAGGCGCCTTCGTCGACGGCATTGGCCAGCAAGGCCGCCAGCAGGCGCCGCCCGATGCCCCGTCCGCGGCGCGCGGGATCGACGGCGAACGTGGTGATGTGCAGCTCGTCGAGAACCGCCCAGGCGCCTACATATCCCGCAACCGCCCCGTCCTCGAGCGCGACGAGATAGCGCGCGAGCGCATTCTCCTCGAGCTCTTTCTCGAACGATCCCTCTCCCCAGCTGACGGGAAACGAGGCGCTCTCGATGACGCGCATGGCCTCGATGTGCTCTGCGGCGAGCCTCACCACAGAAATCGTCACGAGAGATCCCGCAAAGGGGGCAGAACAGGCTTCTTCACATCGGGAGGACGCAGGTAGAGGGCAGAGACCTCGGCGTACCCCACCTCCTCGGGCGGTCCATGATCTCCACGGGCCACGTGGGCAGCGTAGCGCGCGTGGGGACACCAGGCTTGCGCAGGTGCTTCCCAGCAATCTCTCGCCGCGGCCCGCAGCACGTCACCATAGCGAACAAGCGCGCTGCCGCCGATCGCCACGTCTGGCCCCGATCTCTCGCCCACCCACGCCACGGCTTCCGCCGGAGAGAGAACGAGACACGCGGCTTCAACGAAGAGACCGCTATCGCTGCGTTCGAAGCACGCCGCAAAGATCTGGCCCTTGCGCGCGTCGGTGAGCGC
>RGZZ01000252.1 GCA_010028905.1 Pseudomonadota bacterium
AGCGCCCAGAACCAGGCGTGCAGCTCGATGTTGTCGCGATGCGCCTCGTCGATGGCGATGGCGAGCGGATCAATGCCCCTGAAACGCGGCTCCTGGAACGGCCCGGGATACAGCGTGCTCCCCTCGTAGGTCACCTCGAGAAGCAGAAAGTTGAGGTTGCACCGGGCCAGCCTGCGAACGACCTTGCGAATGCCCTCTGCGCTCGCGGGCAGTGTCTTCATCTCGATCCAGATGCCTCGCCCCTCGACCGCCGGGGCGGCGGGCGGCGACTGGTTCTCCATCGATCCCCCCTGCGCCGGGGTGGGAATCGGTCCAGGAAAGGAGACCGACGGCGCCTGGGCGCGCGCGATGCCCATGAGGAGCAGCACGACTGCGGCGAGTAGAACGGCACGAAGAGTTGGGGAACGCATGGGGCGAGCAGTTGGCGTCGGGCCGACGCAGGTCCTCCTCGATGAAGGAGAACCCTTGGTCCGGTGACGTAATGGACTGCTGCAAGCCGTACCAGAATAATTTTCAGCACGCATCGTGCGGAGGTCAGCTGACCACGTGAACAAGCCTTTCCGCCTCTCTTTGGCTCTCATGCTCATGATCTTCGCTACCGCGACCGCCTTCGCGAAGCCCTCTGAAGACGCTCCCACAGCCGACCCGAAGCGCCATGTGATCACCCCGGTCGTGGGCCGCAACCTCTCGTACGTGGTCAAGCCCGGCGAAGATCTGTACGTGCTCGGCCTGCGTCACAAGCTGGCCATCGAGCATCTCATGTGGGCCAACGGCCTGACGAGCGAGCAGGTGAAATCGGGAACGCGCATCGTCATCCCCCTCCAGCACGTGCTCCCCGCAACGCTCGACAACGGCCTGATCATCAACCTGCCAGAACGAGGCGTGTATCTCTTCAAGAATCACGAGTGCGTGGCGTTCTACCCCTGCGCCATCGGCATGGGCGGCCGCTTCGCAACGCCGACCGGCGACACCCGCATCGTCAACAAACAGATGAATCCCACCTGGGACCCGCCCGAGTGGGCCAACCAGAAGGAGCCCGTGGGACCGGGTCCCAACAATCCGCTGGGCGATCGCTGGATCGGTCTGGGAATCCCCGGCGTCGGCCTCCACGGCACCACCCAGCCCATGTCCATCGGACAGAACGCCTCCCACGGCTGCATGCGCATGTACCCCGCCGTGATCCGCGAGCTCTTCGAAGAGGTCAAGGTGGGCATGCCGGTGCGCATCATGTACGAGACGGTGAAGGTGGGCGTCAGCTCGGAAGACGGCCAGGTCTACCTGCAGACCTATCCAGACGTTTACGCGCAGGCGGGCGACAGAGCGACCCTCATCCGTGAGAAGCTCGAGCATGCCGGGCTCTCCGAATTCGTCGATGACGAGCAGCTCAAGCGGCTGGTGGCCGACAAGAGCGGGCTCCCCCAGCATGTGCTGGGCGACGACATCGTCGTCAAGGTGAACAACCAGCGGGTGACCACCACCGTCGCCCCGTTCATGCGCGACGGTCAGATCTGGACCTCGGCCGAGGTGCTGCGGGCGCTCGGCGCACAGGTGCGCCTGGAAGACAAGGTGCTCACCGTGAGCCTCAACGGCAAGACGGTTCGATTCGATGGAGAGCCAAAGGAGAAGGCTCCCGCACCTCCCGTAGCGCCCGCATCTCCCGCGGCGCCCGAGACCACGTCGACGCCCTTGCCCTTCCCCTCGACCTCCGCCTCTGCG
This sequence comes from Pseudomonadota bacterium, assembly GCA_010028905.1. Taxonomy (NCBI): domain Bacteria; kingdom Pseudomonadati; phylum Pseudomonadota; species Pseudomonadota bacterium. The sequence continues at coordinate 1,717 of RGZZ01000252.1, forward strand.
GAGGCACACGCGGTTGACCCGAAGGTTGAATCACTGGCCTACACCCCGCGACGCTTCAACGGGAAATCGCTCGTGCCCGTGAAGCCCGTCTTGCAGTCGTTCGGACTGACCTTCAAGTGGGTGCCCAAGTTCAAGACCCTGCTCATCTACACCGCCCACGCGACGCCGGGCTCGTAGGCCAGGCAGACGAGGCTGACACCGACATGAAAGAGAAGATCCTGGTCGTCGACGACGAGGAGAGCATGGTCGACGTGATCCGCTACAGCCTCGAGAAGGCGGGCTATCTCGTGTGCTCGGCCAGTGACGGCGAAGAAGCGCTGCGGGTCGCCCGCGAGGAGAAGCCCAACCTCGTCGTGCTCGACCTCATGCTCCCGCGTCTCGACGGGTACGAGGTCTGCAAGATCATGTGCGTCGAGTTCGGCATGCCCATCATCATGCTCACCGCCAAGGACGACGAGGTCGACAAGGTGGTGGGGCTCGAAGTGGGGGCCGACGACTACCTCACCAAGCCCTTCAGCCCCCGCGAGCTTGTGGCGAGGGTGCGGGCGCACCTTCGTCGCGACAAGCGCAGAGCGCCGCAAGAAGCACCCAACGAGATGCGCTTCGGAGAGCTCTCCATCAACTTCGACCGTCGCGAGGTGCACCTCGGCCCGCGCCGCATCGACCTGACGCCGCGAGAGTTCGACGTTCTCAGCCACCTCTCGCAGAATGCCAACAAGGTGGTCACCCGCGAGAGCCTGCTCGACAAGGTGTGGGGATACGACTACTACGGCGAGGACCGCATCGTCAACGTGACCATCGCGCGGCTGCGAGAGAAGATCGAGACCGATGCCGCCCATCCTCGCTACGTCACGACCGTGCGCGGCGCCGGTTACCTGTTCCAGAAACCGGACGACACGCCGAGATCGTGACGGCGATTCCCCGTCCGCATCGTCTGAGCGGTCGCACGCGGGCGTGGGCCTGAACCGCCGTGTTCCGCAAGCTCGCCTGGCAGCTCACCACCTCGTACATCCTCGTCATTCTCTGCTCGCTCGGCATTCTCGGCTTCTACATGCTCAGCGAGCTCGAAGACGGCTTCACCCACGAGCTCTCGACGAGCGTGCGCCAGCAGGCCATGCTCGTCGCCGGAACGTGGTCGAGCTATCTCGAGGAAGGCCCGGTGAGCGAACGCGAGAAGCGTCGTCTGTGGCAGCTGTCGCAGCGTCTGTCGTGGCAGAACGGCAGTCGCATCTACGTGCTCAACCATGTGGGAAAGCTCATCGTCGAGGCGGGAGGCAGCGCCCCCGCCGAGCTGGGGACGCGAGAGACCGTGCAGCTCGCCTTTGCAGGTCAGGAACAGACCGTGGTCGAGGTCGACACCAGCGACCCGGGCGTGAACCTCGTGTCGCTGGCCTATCCCATTCTCGTGCGCACCCCCGCCACCACAAACCAGCCCGCCCGCGAGTCGGTACAGGGCGTGGTGTACGCCAGCCGCCCCACCACGTTCATTCGCTCGACCCTGCGCAACCTGCAGAAGCTGTTCTTGTTCGGAACCGTGATCTCGCTGGTCATCAGCGGGCTGCTCTCGCTCTTCATGTCTTCGTACATCACCCGTCCGCTACGATTGCTCTCGCGCGCGGCTGACCGTCTGGCCCAGGGCGATCTCGACATCCAGGTGCCGGCCTCGCGCGCCAACGAGGTGGGAGAGCTGGCCGAGCGCTTCAACTTCATGGCGCGCCAGCTCAGCCGCTCGACCGGGCTGCTGCTCGAAGAGAAGAACAAGCTGGCGGCGGTTCTGGCCCACATGGCCGATGGGGTGCTGATGCTCGACACCCGGGGCCAGGTGCTCGTCATGAACCCATCCGCCGTCGACATGCTCGGCAGCGCGGGAGGGCGCATCGATGCCTCCGACCATCCGCTGCGCGGGGGGCTCGACAAGGCCTTGCAGACGAATGAGGAGATCAGCGAGGACATCGCGCTCGACGGCGGGCGCGTAGCCCGTGCGGTCTACTCCCCCGTGGGCTCGGAGAGCGGCGCGGTGGTGGGCTACGTGGTGATCATGCACGACATCACCGAGCTTCGGCGACTCGCCGAGCTGAAGTCGGAGTTCGTCTCCGACGTGTCGCACGAGCTCAAGACGCCCCTGGCCTCGATCAAGGGGCTGGCCGAGGTGCTGCTCGACGGCGCGCTGCAAGAGAAAGACGCGCCGCGCTTCCTGGTGTCTATCGGGCGCGAGGTCGATCGCATGGCCAGGCTGGTGAAAGACCTCTTGAACCTCTCGAAGATCGAATCGGGCGTCGTGAAGATGGAAGCGCGCCCGTTCGACCTGCGCGCACTGGTCGAGGAGGTCATCGACGGTCTCAGGGGCCGCGCGAAGAGCCACCGCGTGACCATCGACCTCACGGTCGAGGGCCTGGTATGGGCCAACGGCGACCGGGATCGGGTCGAACAGGTGGTGGTCAACCTGCTCGACAACGCCCTTCGCTACTCTCCCACCGATTCCCGGATCGAGGTCGTGGTAGGCCACGACGATGAGACCTGCCGGGTCGAGGTGGCCGATGCCGGCATCGGCATTCCCACCCGCGATCTCGAGCGCATCTTCCAGCGGTTCTACCGCGTCGACAAGGCGCGCTCGCGAGAGAAGGGCGGCACCGGCTTGGGGCTCTCCATCGCCCGCCAGATCGTCGAGCGCCTGGGCGGGCGCATCTGGGCGTCGAGCGAGGGAGAGGGGCGAGGCAGTCGCTTCACTTTCACGCTACCCGCGGCCTCGCGTGAAGCGATCACAGAGGCAAGAGAGCCGGGCTCCACCCCATGAGTGATGAGAGGAATGGAGAGATGAAGAGATGAGCCTGCGCAATCGGGTGATCGTGCTCGACTTCGACGGAGTCGTGTGGGACAGCGTCGGAGAGTCGTTCGAACAGGCCTGGCTGGCCTGGAACCAGCTGCATGGTGGTGTCGGATTTGCTCACGACGAGGCCGAGCGCATCTTTCGCGACGCGCGCTGGCAGTGCAAGGACGGCCACGACTTCTACATCGTGATGTCGCTCATGCGCGATGGCGTCACCGACATCGGCGGCCTCTCGGCAGACGACTTTCGTCGCCAGCGCGAGACCCTGGCGCGCGAAGACGAGGCCGAGCGCTTCGTGCACGCGTTCTACGCCAGCCGAGAGCACATGCGCACCCATGCGTTCGAGCGCTGGTGCGCCTTGCAGCGCCCCTTCCCCGGCGTGGTCGACCAGATCAACGCGCTTCGGGCAGAATCGAAGGGCGTGGCCGTGGCCACCACCAAGGACGCCCCTTCGGCCCTTGCCCTGCTCGCCCACGCAGGCATCGAAGGCCTGCCCGTGTACGGCCGTGAGGTGAGCCTCGACAAGAACGACCACATGCGCGCCATCCAGGCCGAGTTCGGCGTGACGGGCCACGACATGGCCTTCGTCGAAGACCTTCTCGAAAACCTGCGCAACGTAGCGGCACAGGGCCTGCGGCTGGTGCTGGCCGACTGGGGCTACAACACCGCGGCAGAGCGCGACCAGGCCCGTGCCGAAGGGGTCACGGTGGTCTCGCTGAACGACTTCGCCGCGCGCATGCGCACGCTCTGGAGCGACTGAAGCGCCGAACCCTCAATCACGCGGGTAGCGAGCTGACCCCCAGACCGCGTGGGGGTTTCTCGGGCTGACACCCAGACCGTGTGGGGGTTTCTCGGGCTGACACCCAGACCGCGTGGGGGTTTCCCGGGCTGACACCCAGACCGCGTGGGGTACCCTACGGCGCCCCGGCCGCGCGCGGGTCTTGTCAGCAACCGGCTCGTCCTGCGGTCGCACGCTGTCTTTCTTGTCTATCTCGCCTCTTGTCTCCTCACTGTGAATGGAGAGCATTTGCGAGGGGTCGACGTGTCAACCTCTTCTGCGGGAGCGCAGCAATTCAGCAGCTGTACGCCCTGCTGGCTCTCTACAACATGGTCCGTGGCCTGATGGCCGAAGCGGGCCGTCGTCACGCAGTCAATCCGCTGGATATCAGCTTCATCTCCACCCTTCGCATCATCCAGGAAACCACACCCCGATACCAGGCGGCAGACGAGGAGTTGCGTCCACAAATCCTTGTCCAGCTCTACAAGGACATCGCCGACCTCCGCAATCACAGGCCACGCCGACGACGACAGTGTCCGCGGGCCGTCAGGATCAAGATGACCAAGTTCCCGCTCAAACGAAGCCACCACTGCGAACGACAACTACACGTCGACCAAGCGCTCAGGATGGGGGGAGGTCGCTAATTCATGGGCATTGCTTCTAAGTGCCGTTGGGAGGTCCGCGTGGACGGTAAACTCGGCATGCACGCAGCCGTGAGACTTGGGATGGGCGTCTCGGCGCGCGGGGCGGTCTCCCGCATCGCAAACTCGCTTGACGCGCTGCTGCAGCATCGTCTTGATTGCTTGAATGGCCTCTTCCTATCCGGGAGGGGGAGCTTCTACTGGCGTTGATTTCATCGTGACGTCACCAGAAATGAGATTCCGCAACACCTGACTGCTTCCTCCAGACCTGCTTCTTCACGCCCATAGGTCTTTCCGTGGCGGCAACGCCGAACGGCCCCATCCTTCTCCAGGACGAAGTGCTCCACCACGGCGTTGCCGGTCTGTCTTGTGACCGAGTCACTTCGATGTCGAGCACAACGCGATCACCGCATTCGATGCATGGAACGATGGCCACCCACACTGTCAAGAGACGCGAGATTTCCCGCAGTCAACAGACGCCCTCTTCCGCCTTCTCGCGAGCAGGCTCGAAGCCTCGCTGATCTACGCCTGGTCCCCGACGGTCTGACTCGCGAACGGTGTAAGTGCACCGATTACGTTCCTACGCAACCGGTCCCAACAGCTCAGGGTGCGGGAGGCTACCGGCGGCACGGGCCCTGCCCAGACTTACTCCCTCCCTGGGAGCATGCTGTGCTACGACAGTGAGGGTCATTGCAAGGCGAGTGTTGCGAGAGTTCTGGGCAGAGCCCAGACACGGAGATGCCGAGCAAGGCCTGAAGGCGTGGCTTGAAGAGGTTTCTCGCGCCAACCGTAAGACCCCGGCCGACGTCAAGACTCACTACGGCAACGCGAGCATCTTGAAGAACGGGCGCGTGGTGTTCAATTTCGGCGGCAACAAGTATTGCCTCGTTGTCGCGATCAAGTACAGTGCGTCCATCGTGTTCGTACGATTCACCGGCACGCACGTGGTTTACTAACCGTCCAGTAGTAGTCTCGACTGCGGCTCGCAAGTCGTCGCCGACCTCGGTGCCCTCCGCGTCTGCGCTCCTCGGCGTACTACCGAGAGTACGCCTGCGGTGCTCGCTTGTGCGGGCTACCGATCTCGTCTCCTGTTTGCTCACCTCGTATCGTTTCTACTACTGGACGGTTAGTATGCAGAGGAGACATGAGCGTGGGTGAGATTAAACCTGTTCGAAATGAGGAATAGTATCAGCAGGCCCTTCTCGAGATCGAGAACCTATGGGCGTGTGAGCCGGGAACTCCTGCCCATGATCGTCTCGAGGTTCTCGCGATTCTGGTGGATGCCTTCGAGCGCGAGAACTTCCCCATCAACGCGCCAGACCCCGTGGGAATTACCAGAGCTGACCCCCAACACCAGTGGGGGTTTCCCCAGCCAACCCCCAGACCGCGTGGGGTTTCCAGGGCTGACCCCCAGACAGC
>RGZZ01000253.1 GCA_010028905.1 Pseudomonadota bacterium
TCGTGCTCGACCACCTGCGCGCCATGCGCGCACGCCTCGGCTTCGCGGCGCTGCTCAGCGCGCTCTGCTGGGGCCTGCACGCGGTGTGCGCGCCAACCCAGGAAGGCCTGCGCGCGTGGCTCGCCGAGGAGGCCCACTACCGAACCTTCGCCGCACTGGACGCCACGGTACTGGCTATCTTCATTCTGCTCATCTGGCGTCATCGCCCCCCGCGCACCTTGAACGCGGTCGAGAGCGCCAGCCCCAGCGACGACACTGGCGGCGAGGCGGCAGATCGGTTCTGGAACCTCGTCATCGTAGGCGCCATGCTCGTGGCGGCCCTGCTCCCCCTCGCCGTGGGGCGCAATCTGGTGGGCGTATTCGAGGAGCGCCTCTTCACCGCAACAGAAGGGTCGTGGCATGGGAACCGCTGGATCGACCCCTTGTACTACGCGCGGGTCATGGGAGGGCGCCTGTTCGGCGTGTTCTACTGCCTGCTCGCGGGGGTGGGAGTGGCATGCGCAGTCGCGACGGGAGCGCTGCGCGACCGCAAGCGGCTGCTCTTCTTCTCGAACGTGGTGGCCGGCAAGTTCGAGATCTACCTCTTCAACATCCTGGGGTTCACCGCCATTGCCGCGACCTGGTGGCCTTCACGCTTCCGCCTGACGCGGCGCGTCGTCCCCGCGCTTCTCGCGGTATACGCCTGGCTCCAGATCTTCGGCTGGTTGCTGCTTCCGGTAAGGGCGTCTGACACACTGGTTCGCCTGGCTCCCTTCACCGTATTCGAGAACGTCGCGCCCCTGGCGCCCGGCGCGGGCAGCGGCCCGATCTGCGTGACGCCCATCTTGCCCGCCCCGCCGTCGCATCGTCGCGAGGCCTTCGTCGAGATGATGGCGCAGATGTGTCAGGCTGTGAAGCAGAAGGCCTGGTTCTTCGTGGGGCTCACGCCTCACAGCTACGTGGCCTACCACCACGACGGCTTCGGCACGGTGGCCGGCTTCACCGATCTGCCCATCGCCATCGTTCCCCTGAACGCTCCCCAAGGCACAGCGACGCTCCCCCCGTACACCCCCTGGCCCGCGTTTTTCGTGGGGCTGCAGGGCGACTACCCGATCACAGGATCGGAGAAGCTCGCGCTCAAGTACTTCGACGACGCCGTGGGCAAGCACCCCCCCGTGCGCCTGCAGCTGTTCGCGGCCTGGGCGTTCACCCCGGACTTCCGCATGCTCATCTATCGCGTCTGGCCGCAGAGCGCCACGCCGCAGGCAGATGATGGAGGCGCCACGACGTCGGAGGCCTCGCCGTCTCCCTGAGCGGCGCCCCCCGCGACGTTCAGCGCTTGCGTGGAGATGGCGAGGGAGGCGCGACCTCACCGGGCACCTGCAGATGATCGTGCTCGGGCGGCTTCTGCGGAGTGGGCGACTTCTTGGGGGTAGGCGCCTTCGGAACGGGCGAGGGAGGGCAAGGGCGTATCCCACCGGCAGGCATCACGCGGTCAGTCTCTTTGGGCACTGGCCGCGGGGCCTGGATCTTGCCTTGTATGGGAATGTTGTCGGTCTCCGGCGGTGGCGATGCCGGCGTTCGAGACGAAGAGGCGATCGGCTTGGGCGCGGCGACCACAGAGCGCGAGAACATCGCCATCAGCGACGCGCCCACCAGTGCAACCCCGGCCGCGGCCAGATCGGTCAGAAAGACGCGGCGGGGAATGAATCGGGGCGAGGGCGTTCCCTCGGAGGAATCGTGCTCGGGCTCGGTCATGCGAGTGCGCTCCTATTGCTTCTGACAGTCGGCGCTGCCGTGTGCAGTATGCGTCGCGAGACGTGAAGGTTCTATTCCCTGTCGAGCAGATTCGAACATGCCGGAGCGTACCCTGCCTGCCGGCGCTTGGGCACGAAGACGGCGCGCGTGCGTACCGCCAACGGATCAACGCGGGTGCTCAGAGGTCCGGGGGAATGTCAGACCAGAGCTGCGCCGTCCCCTCGAGATAGGCAGAGAACACGGCACGCGGGCCGGGGGGCAGGCTCTGGGCGGCAATGCAGGCCTTGTCGAGCAGGCTGGCCTCGGCTTCGAGCTGACGCTTGTACTTCTGCGGGGTGAGGTCAGGCACGGCGGGGTTCGGAAACTCGGGAAGATCGCGATGCCGAGACCTGAACGAAGCGACCAGGGGAAAGGGCGCGCTGTCACACGTCTGTCCCCAGCACGCCAGGCTCTGGGCCTCGACGTCTGCGATCTCGGCGCGCTCACGAGGACGCGCGTGCAGGTACATGGTGCCGCCGCCCTCATACGCATACAAGACCTCGAGGCGTTTGGCGACCCAGCGGTTGGCGCTCTTCACGGCGTCCTGCAGGCTCGTGGCGTCTTGCGACCCGAGGTCGCCGCGCTCGACGAGGTTTGCGGCTTCACGCACGCGCGTGTAGCTGAGCGCGGCGGCGTCGACCGTGTCCTCGCTCCAGCCGTGCAGGTGGGTGTAGGCGTCGATGTAGGTCTTCAGCCCCATGTGGAGGATCTCGCCATGCGAAGGCTCTTCATCCGGAACGCAGGGCGTGGTCGGGGCAACGCTACCCGACAGAGAGGCGCGAAGCGTTGAGATCATGGCGAGACGGTCCTTTCAGGGGAGCAATGCTTGGAGTCCCTCACCCTCAATTGTACGAAGACGCATGAAAGTGATCATGACGAAACGTGCAATGTGCGTGAAACCGACGGCTGCTGTCTCGCACCCAGCACAGGCCGCCAGACGCTCAGCGGCCAGCGTCAGGCCAGCGCCGGCCCTCCCAGCGAGAGCATCGCTCCGCGACGCGTGGTGATGACGAAGGCCTCCTCGCCACATCTCGCCTCGTCGGCTTCGTCGGTCTCGAGATCGACGACGTGGAGAACGCATCCATCAGACATGCGCATCACGCGCAGCGACGACGCGCACGCAAGCAGCACGTGGCCGCCATCCCCGGATACACCGAGCGGGAGCTCGCCCGGCGCACAGCCCTGGATGAAGACCACGCGACCCGTGGCGGGCTCGACGATCTCCACCGAAGCGCCTCGGGGAGGACGTATCTGGAAGGGGCTGCGACGCGCGACGAGACGACCGTCTGCGGTGAGCGCCACGCGAGGGCTGGCCCCCTCTGCGTGAAGCGTCGACGCCGCTGCCCCATCGAGGTCGAGGCGCATGAAACCGCCGCTGGCGTCGCGCAGCAGAACGCACGCGGCGTCGTGCTGCGCCTCCCACGAGACCGGCTGAGCGGGCAGCCTCACCGTGCGGCGCACGCCAGGCGACGCCGACGTGATCTCCACCGTCCAGACATCGACTGACTGATAGGCATCGGCCATCTCCCAGTCACGACGCACGGTGAGCACACCCCTCCCCTCGGAACAGGGCAAGGGGGCGGGGAGATGGTCGCGGAGCGCATCAAAGTCGAAGCGAGGAAAAGCATCGGCGCGGCGAAGGGGGCGCACCCCGCAGGTCCAGCGGTCGTTCCCACCCCACTGCGCCGCCAGGACATCTCCCGCGGCCGCCACGGCGTGCTGCCCATCCGGCGCACAGGCCACCAGCGTCGCAGGCTCAGGGAGACGTCCCAGCACATCGGCCGGCATCCCCGACAGCGAGGGCGCGGCAGCGCGCTGCGATGCGCGCAGGGCGCGCGCGTCTCCCGCATCGGAGGCAGGGCGCCACGTGGCGGCCAGATCAACGAGGGGCCCCGCCGCAATGCCTGCGCTGTGCGTCGACGCGAGAGCCTCGACGGGCCCTGCGTCTGCGAGAGGCACCGGGATCCACACGCTGGGCCACGCATCGGCCGCGTAGCGTCCGGGCCAGCCGATGAGGGCTTCGGCGCCGTCGCCGCGCACGTCGAGGAGCACCGGGCAGACGCCCTTGATCCGAACGCACCGCAGCAGCCGACCCTCTGATGTCCACAGCTCGACCCGCGACTCCATGGGTGCGCTCACATGCCGGACCTCGGTCGACAGGAACCGGACCACCCGCCCGCCAGACAGCGCGACGATGCGGCTGTCACCGTGATCGGTGTCCGGGTGCGTGCGCAGAAGATCGAGCGGACGCGTCCAGGGCAGGGCGGGAGCCACGAGCCTCGGCTCCCCGTCTCCCTCCCAGTCGAAGCCGAGCACACGCCCACCCGATTCGAGCACGGCGTATCCGCCGCCATCCGGGAACGCCGCAAGTCCGCGCACCGGCCACGCGGTCACCCAGGGCGCGGCGGGGCGAAGAGACCGCAGCAGCAGATCACCTTGTGCCTTCATTCGTCCCTCCTTCTGCCGACGCGCTCAAGGGCCTGCGCCGGTGAACGGGGCTGAAAGCAAAAGAGCCTGGGCGCAAGGCCAGGCTCTTGAGACTGGTACCGAAGATCGGGCTCGAACCGATACTCTCTCGCGAGAACGGGTGTTTGAGACCCGCGCGTCTGCCAATTCCGCCACTTCGGCGTGGAGTGCAAGCAGTATAGCACCGTGCCCCATGGAGCGTCAAACTCGACGGCACCGCCTGTGATGACCCAAGGCCGGCGCGCTTTCAGGGGGCACAGACCCGCCCTGTGCGCCTCTGCGAGAACGGCCGAGAAGGCCGACCTCGGCCCAGAAGGATGGCTTGACGTGCGGCTTTCGGCCGCGCTTCAAGCCAGCGCCGTCTTGCGCGCCCCGCGATGCGCCAGGGCGATGGCCAGGGTGCGGCGGATGGGCTCGGCGGCTCCCCACAGCAGCTGGTCGCCCACGGTGAACGCGGTGAGGTACTGCGGCCCCATCTGCATCTTGCGCAGACGACCGATGGCGATGTCGAGGGTTCCCGAGACCGCCGCGGGGGTGAGGCGCGCCAGGGTCTCGGCCCGATCGTTGGGCACGAGCCTCACCCACGGGTTGGCCGTGGCGATGAGCGTCTCGATCTCAGGCAATGGCAGGTCTCGGGTGAGCTTGATGGTGAGCCCCTGGCTGTGGCAGCGCATGACGCCCACGCGCACGCACTCGCCGTCGACGGCGATGGGCGAGGCCGAGCGGCCGAGAATCTTGTTGGTCTCGACCATGCCCTTCCACTCCTCGCGGGTCTGGCCGTTCTCGAGCCCCTTGTCGATCCAGGGGATGAGGTTGACGGCGAGCGGAGCGCCGAAGCACTGGGTGGGGAAGCTGTCACCGCGCACGTCAGCAATGACGTGACGATCGAGCTCGAGCGCGTTGAGGGCTGGCTGCTCGAGCAGGTCGTGGGCGCTGGTGGAGATGGCGGCCATCTGCTTCACGAGCTCGATCATGTTGGCGGCGCCCGCGCCAGAGGCGGCCTGGTAGGTCATGCTCGAGATCCACTCGATGAGCCCCTCGCGGAAGAGGCCGTGCAGCGCGAGCATCATGAGCGAGACCGTGCAGTTGCCCCCCGCGAAGGTCTTGATGCCGCTGTCGAGGCCGCGCTCGATGATGTCGCGGTTGATGGGATCGAGCACGATGATGGCGTCATCGGCCATGCGCAGGGTCGAGGCCGCATCGATCCACACGCCCTGCCAGCCGGCGGCGCGCAGCTTCGGGTAGATCTCAGCGGTGTAATCGCCCCCCTGGCAGCTCACCAGGATGTCGAGGGCGGCGAGAGCGCTCAGGTCTCGCGCGTCTTGCAGCGGCGGAGCGCCCTGCACAGGCGCGGTCGCACCCACAGACGAGGTGGTGAAGAAGGTGGCGTCGAGCCCCTCGAAGTCGTTCTCGGCGCGCATGCGCTCCATGAGCACCGAGCCCACCATTCCGCGCCATCCGATGAATCCAACCCGAGTCGACATGAGTGCGAGACCTCATTTCACGTGATGCCCCGCACGACACGGGCGCAATGCGCCATCGCCACAGACGTCTTGCGGGCGGCGGGCACCTTCGCCAGAGAAGGGCGTCTTCCCTGGAGACGAGGCGCACGCCACTCCCCGCGAAGTCGACTCGAAGGCCCGAGAGGCGACGGGCGGCCGCCCGCTGGCGCGGCCTGTCGTCAGCTCACGGACAAGGGCCATTCTCGCAGCACGCCGTGAGTCCGCACTCCTTGAAGGTGAGAATCACGTTGAACGCCGTGATGCCGATGGCCATGAGGCACGCCACCTGCTCGAACCGCGTCACGACGACAGGCGGCGGCGGGCCCTGACGCGTCGCCGCCTCTCCGAGCCCGTAGAGCAGCAGCAGCACGCCCACGCCGATGAGAATGCAGATCTCGGAGATGAACGACCACGTGTAGAGATGGAGCCCCATCACGGGGTCACCGTATCCTCCGGTGCCAGGGACGATGTGAAGCAGGATCTGGCGCGCGGCCGTGCCCGCACCGAAGAGCGCGGCGAGGATGATGAGGCCGTAGTTCTGGGGGCGGATGCCGCCGCGAAGATTGAGAACGGCACCGCACATGACCCCCATCATGCCCATGCGCTGCAACAGGCAGAGGGGGCAGGGGTTCTCGTGAAGCCCCAGCTGGAAGTAGAGGGCGCCTCCCAGGATGCCCACCAGGATGTAGATCATGAGCGCATTGAGGAATCGGGACACTGCGTCCCAGCGCTGCGGTGTCACAGGTCGATCTTCAACGTGGAGTCAGCGTGATGCAGGTACATGGCAATCGACGCGATGAGCGAGACGAAGAACAGCCCGTGGGCGGCGCGCTCGTTCTCACGCCACGCGCACGTCATGGTGGCGGTCCAGAGGGCAAAGATGGCGGCCATCATATGATGCGTGTCTCTCCTTTTGTGGGGGTGCGTCGGGGTACGCTTCGGTGACCGAGTTCGGGCCGGTCATGCGCCCTTCCTGTAGGGGGGCAAGGAGCTGCGCGATGCGGGCGACGGCGCGATGCGGGGGGCGGCGCGATGCGGGGGTGTCAGGCGTCGCGATGCACCGTATCCATCGAGAAGGCAGGCACGCACACCGCGATGTACTCGGCACCTTCGTCGGTTGGCGTGCTGTACTGCACCCACTCGCCCGCGTGGGCGATGACCGACTGCCCTGCCTGCACATCGAGCACACCGTCACGATGGGTCACCCGCAGCAGGCCCTTGAGCACCACGGTGAACTCGTCGAACGCGGGGGTCTGCCCCGGCTCGACCCAGCCGCCGGGGCTCTTCATGTGGGCCACGCTGGCATTCTCGGTCTTCGTATTGACCCGCCCCACGTGCTCGAGGATGATCTTGGGCTTGTTGCCGGCCGAGGTGATCTGGGTAGGTTGCGCGATGTGTGTGGGCATGAAGGGCCTCCTGCAGATTGGCGTGTGGAGTGCTGCCGGTACCGAGCCTGGCAGTCGCCCCTCCTGGTTCGAACCGCCCCTCCCCTTCCCCTCTGTTGCCTCCGCTGGCCAATCTGCCCACGGTGCCTTCCAGGGCACCTGGCCCGCGCTGCACGGGGTCGTTTCCCCCGCTGGCCAACCTGCCCACGGTGCCTCCCAGGGCACCTGGCCCGCGCTGCACGGGGTCGT
>RGZZ01000254.1 GCA_010028905.1 Pseudomonadota bacterium
GATCGTCGAGGCAATCGCTCGCACCCGCTTCCTCGTTGATCCCATTCGCACGTGGACCGAGGACGCGCTTCGTGAGTTTGTCGTGGAGCGCGTCCGCTTCGGTCTGCGCGAATCTCCCGATGTAGAGGTCTTGCTCGACGAAGAGGGCGGCGTTGTCACCGGATGGGTGATTCTGCATCACGGTTCGCAGGAGTGGGCCAGCGGACGACCGCGAAGCCTGATCGTGCAGCCCACCCATGTGACCTCGCCCGCACTCCTCCACGAGGCCGTGCGTCGCGCTCGGCTTCGCGGGTCCGAGCTCATCTCGGCCGATGTGTCGACCAATGCGCCCGAGCAGAACGCCCACTTCATCGCGGCGGGGTTCGTGCCCGAGATGAACCGAATCATCATGCGCCTCGACGCCGAGGAGGCCGAGAAGCGATCGCGCGCGCTCTCCCCGCGGGCCGTGGAGCGGGCATCGCGCGCCTATCGCGTGCGACGGGCCGAGCCGTCTGACAGTCTGACGCTCATCTACCTGGCCACGGCGTGCGTGCCCATGATGTTCCACGAGCAGCGGGCCGCCGACATGGACTTCATCCAGATGCGGTTCCTCGAGCTCTATGGCGAGCTCGATCTCACGCCGGACAGTCCCTACCACGTGTGGGTGGCCGAGACGCCCGACGGCGACCTGGCCGGGGCCATCATCATCGACGTGTGGCACACCAAGGTGGTCGATCGAACCTGGCAGGCCCACGTCATGGACATCTCGGTCCTCCCCGACCACTGGGGTCGCGCCGTGGGCGTGGTGCTCGGCGCGCGGGGGGTCGAAGGCCTCACGGCCGAGGGTGTGCAATATGTCTCGGGAAACATCGGCACGCACAACGACCGCGTGATGTCGCTGGCCACCCGGTTCGGGTTCGTGCCGGAGCAGACGCAGTACGTGCGGCTGCTGCACACCGAGGCCGCTGACGATACGGAGGAGCCAACCCATGGATAGGATGTCGCAGATTCTCTCGGAAGGCGTCGAGTGCCCGTCGTGCGCGGAGAAGAGCCCGCAGGACGCCGTGACCTGCGGGTCTTGCGGAGCCGCGCTGCGCGTTGAGGATCCCAGCCTCTCGGTGACGGCCGGCGCCGGTCTCGACAGCGGACATCCACGCGTTCCCGGCGAGGTTCCCCTCGAGGCGTCGCCCAACTTCATCCTGCTGCAGAAAGCCGCGAACGGCGCGCGCGACGCCAGCATGCCGCCAGAAGAGTATCGCGCCGCGGTGAAGCGGCTGCGCACGCTCTCCGACATCGGGCAGAAGATCATGTCCACCGATCTGGTGAAGGATCGCGTCGCGGCCCTGCCGGAAGATCAGCGCGCGGCGTGCGAGGATCTGCTCGGCGGGTTCGTGGACATCGATGCGGGAACGACGCGCATGCTCGCCTGGCTGACCAGCGGAGATCTCCTCGACGTCACCGAGGGGGCGGCGCTGGCCGAGCGCGGATTTCGCCTCGTGGAGCGCGCCCGCGACACAGCCAGCTGGCTGTTCGCGCAGGAATCCGGCGACTGATCTCGCGGGTTCCCGCGCATCGGAGGAGGACGAATCCCATCATGGACCTTCTGGTACTCGACGAGAGCGACATCGTTGCCGATCCCTACCCCATCTACACCCTGATGCGCGAGCTGCAGCCCGTGTCCTGGAGCGACAGTGCCGAGTCGTGGTCGCTGGTGCGCTACCGCGACGTGCAGATGGCCCTCGCCGATCCCAGGTTCTCGCTGCTCCGCGCTGACCGGATCGTGGCCCGGGTGCCTCCCGCACAGCGTCCAGCCGCGGCGTTGCTCGCGTCGATGATTTCGAAGTGGCTCTTCTACGTCGATCCCCCTGAGCACACGCGCCTTCGCGGATTGGTGATGCGGGCCTTCACCCCCGCGCACGTGAAGCGCCACGAGACGCTCGTTCTCGAACAGGTGAACGCGCTCGTCGATGGCCTGCAGGGTGGGGGAACGGTCGAGCTGATGCGTGACTTCGCCCTGCCGCTGCCGGCCGCGCTGGTGTCAGACATCCTGGGGACGCATGTCGATATCACCCAGCTGGTGACGTGGTCGGCTCATCTCGCCGACTTCATCGGGAAGGTGGATATCTCGCCGGAAGAGATCGCGGCCGCCTGCGTCAGCGCTGATGAGATGGCCGCGCACTTCCGTGAGGTCATCGCCGCCCACGAGAAGGCCCCCGGCGAGGGGCTCATCGCCAGCATGGTGGCGGCGCGTCAGAGCGGCGCCCACGTGTCTGACGACGACATCATCGGTCTCTGCGCCCTCATCATCGGCGCGGGTCAGGAGACCACCAGCAATCTCATCGGAAACGCGGTGCTCATGATGCTCGAGAGCTCGGCGCTGCTCGCCGAGCTGCGAGGCGCGCCGGACAAGATGTCTGCCGCGGTGGAGGAGTTCCTGCGCCTCGAGAGCCCGGTGCAGATCACCGCGCGGGTGATGCTCGAAGACGTCACCATCGACGGCTTCACGCTGCAACAGGGGCAGCACGTGAACCTCGGAATCGGAGCGGCCAACCGAGACGAGGAGCAGTTCCCAGACGCCGACGCGTTCTCTCTGACGCGCTCTCCGAACCGACATCTCGCCTTCGGTGCCGGCATCCACTTCTGTCTTGGCGCCTATCTTGCGCGCCTGCAAGGGAGGGTGGCGCTCAGCGCGCTCATCGAGCGATACCCCCGGATGCGCCTGGTGGGGTACGAGCGCATCCCCAACATGTCGTTTCGCGGCATGAAGACGCTCCACATCGCGCTCAACCCAGCCTGACGCCCACTGCGCCCTGTCAGTTCGCGCGATTCAGGCTCAACCCGCCCTGACGCGCGGTCACCGCACTCAGTCGAGTCGCTCGACGGCCTCCTGGGCGCATCCCCAGGAGAGAGAGACGCCCGCACCCCCGTGGCCGTAGCAGTGAACGATGAGGGAACGCCCCTTTCGCTCTCGCTCGAGCCGCACGGTGGGGCGACCCGGGCGCAGGCCCACCGCGCGCCCGATGACCTCTGCGCCCCGCAGGATGGGGACGATCTCGATGGCGCGCCGGATCATGGCCGCCTCTGTGGCCGGGTCGGGCTCGAGGCTGTCACTGTGCGCCTGGGCGGTTCCCCCCACGATGAGCTCGTCACCTCGCGGGATGAGGTAGGTGAGTCCACGCGGGCCTTCGTCATCGCACCAGAACTTCTTCACGCCGCGGTTCTCGAGACGCACGATCTGTCCGCGAACGGGGTAGACCCCGAGATCGGGGACCAGCTCGCGGGCCCCCAGTCCGGTGCAGTTCACCACCCGCGCGTGATCCACGTCTTCGAGGCTCGAGAGCGTGGCCTCTTCGAAGGTGGCCCCCAGGCGCTGGCATCGCTGCTCGAGCCAGGGCATGTAGCGGTCCATGGGCACGAGCGGCACCTTTGCGCGCCAGGTCTTGGCGTATTCTGGCAGGTGGGGCGGTCCGGCTGTCTCCTCGAAGTCGCGCACCACGTCTGCCCACGACGGTTGCGGCGCGCGGGCGTCAGCCTGCAGGTCGACCATCTCGAGGGTGCGGATGCCCGTGGCCGGATTCTCTTCGAGCTTCTCGAAGGCGCGCAGCGACAGGCGAAACCACGTCAGGACACGGTCGGCGGGCTCCGCGAGGTACGGGTAGGCGATGGCGGCCGCCACGTCGGAGGTGGTGCGCGGGGTGCGTTCGCGTGCCACCACGTGCACGGCCCAGCCCTTCTCGAGCAGCAGCGATGCGCAGCTCAGGCCCACCACGCCCGCGCCGAGCACGACTGCGGTTGTCTTTGGCATGCCGCGGCCATTCTGGCGATGCCCGGTCATGTCCTGTGTGCCGCTGGGGGAAGGGCCGTTCGCGGGAATCGCGGCCTTCGAGCGCGAATCGACGCCTCACGCGGATCACGCGACCGCAACATCGGCCGCTCACACCGGAGCGGCCTCACCTCCAGGGAGCCGCCTTGCCCAGAACTGTCTCACCCCGCCGTGCGGTATTCGCCCTGCTCGCCCTCGTGGTGGGCTTTGTCGTCATCGCCCCGCCCCCCGCTGGCGCGCTTTCGAAGAGCGTCATCCTGCGCCTGCGGGCGGCGGCTCGGGCCCAGTACCCGGACGCGGGTGACGTGATGCGCCGCTACAGCGTCATGGTGTACCGCGGAAAGGCCTACGCCACGACGCGCGGCACAGTGAAGGGGGTGGAGACCGTGGCGGTGTGGGAGTACGTGCCTGACGCGTGGCACTGCATCTTCGACTACCCGAAGACCGAATCGGCTTCTCCCCAGGTGACCCAGCGATATCGCGCCTACGGGTTCACGGCGCGCCAGCAGAATGCGGTGCTCGCGAAGCCGAAGCCGTTTCCGGATTCGTGACGTCGGCGCAGGGACGGGCCCTGGCCGAGGGCGAATCCCCCGCACGACCGAGCGGCCTCGAGCGGGCTCCTGGTCCACCAACGAAGCGAGGAATGCCATGATCACCAAGGACAAGGTCGTGTCGATGCACTACACCCTGAAGGACGATGAGGGGAACGTCATCGACGCCTCCGAGGGCGAGCCTCTCGAGTTCCTGCACGGGCACGCCAACATCATCCCAGGGCTCGAGAAGGCGCTGAGCGGCCTCGCCGTCGGCGACAAGAAGCACGTCGAGGTCCAGCCGGAAGAGGGCTATGGCGCCTACGACGCCGAGCTTGTCGACCGCATCGGGCGCGATCAGTTCAAGGGCAACCTCCCGCCGGTGGGGTCTACGGTCGAGCTCCACTCCGACCAGGGTGACGTGCTCATCGGACGCATCAGCGAGGTCACCGAACAGCACGTGGTGTTCGACGCCAACCATCCGCTGGCGGGCAAGCGACTTCACTTCGATGTCGAGATCGCCGACGTTCGCGACGCCTCGCCCGACGAGATCGAGCACGGCCATCCGCACGGCGCCCACGGGCACCACCACCACGACCACGAAGAGGGCGACGCCTGCGGCGAGGGCGGCTGCGGCGCGTGCGGCGATGGCGGCTGCGGCGACGAGGCCTGCGACTGCAGCCATCCCCACTAGATGATCATCCGACCCACATGGTGCCCGGGCTGCGCGTCGAAGCTTCGCACGCGCCGCCTGGGGCCCCGCAACGAGCCTCACCCGCACTGCCCGGCGTGCGGCTTCGTTCATTACGACAATCCCGTCCCGTGCGTGGGCGTTCTGGTGATGCACGACGGGCGCCTGCTGCTCGGAAAGCGCCGCCAGAACCCGTTTCGCGGATGGTGGAACGTGCTCGGCGGCTTCGTCGAGGGGCGCGAGCACCCGGAAGAGACCGCGGTGCGCGAGGTGCTCGAAGAGGCCGGGGTCGAGGTGCGCCTCGAAGGTTTGCAGGGCATCTACATCGATCGCTACGGCAAGACGCCCGAGATCACGATGAACCTCGTCTACCGAGGCACCCTGATCTCGGGCGAGCCGCAGGCGGGCGACGACATCGCCGCGCTGCGCTGGTTCGCGCCGCACGAGATCGATGTGTCGCGCATCGCATTCGCCTGCGGGCGGACCGCGGTGACGGCGCTGCTGGCAGACTGGCCGCGCGACTGACGACAGGTTGGGCAGGCGGGGTGCTGCGTGCGCAGCGATGAGGTGGCTTCGCCTGAATGAGAAGGGATATTGTCATGGAGCGCCGCGATATGGTGTTCGTGCCCACGTGCCTGGAGCGCAAGGCTCATCGCGAATCAGCCCTGCTTTCTGTCTTGAAGCGCAGCTCGTCCATCTTCTTCATCTTCGTCTACCTGGTCTTTCTCGCCGTCATGTTCTTCATCTTTGTGCGTGAGGTTGGCGAAGGCAATCACAGGGTGAACATCCCGTATGGGCTGTACGGCCTGGGGCTTGGGGGCATCACGGCCTTTTTTCTGATTCGCGAACAGGTCCGGCGCTTTCAGGGGCCAGACCCTGTCGACGCGAATCACGGCATCCACATCGACACTGAAGCGGGCGTCATCTACGCAAGCGACGGGGTCACGTCGGTTGTGCCCCTTGATGACGTTGAGGCGCTCTACACGAATGCCCTTCTCAATGACAAGTGCCTTTGGGTCAATGTCGAGCCTTCCGAACACCGTGCCTCACGACAGAGACACTTCAGGGACTACCTCGACAAGCATGGGTTCGACTGGCCGAAGGTACCGGACTTTGCAGTGTTCCTGGCCTGCAAGCGCGGGACCGTTGCGGTCTGTCAAACAGATCGTCTCGAGGCAATGCTAGTCGCGGGACAGCGGTTGAGGGGGCTGCTGGGGCGCCCTTTCTACTGTAGCAACGGCTACAACGCCGACGCGCTCGTGGCGCGTAGCGCTGAAGCGGGACGCGAAGCTTCGTCTGGCCTCGCTGCTGAGAGCCCGCAGGGGAAGGAAGACTGGATCAGCTGGCGGCTGGCGCAGGGGAGGAAGGGCGCAGCGCTCACCAGCAGGGCAACTGCCGAGGGGTATCGTCTCACCCTCACAGACACCGCTGGCGTGCTCTGGATGATGCTGGTGCTCGCAATGTGCGTGCTCATCGGCTACTGCGCGCACGACAGTCTCGTCTTGCTTGGCTGTCGCACTGTCTACGTCGTCGCCTTCACGATCGCTCTCTGTGCGGCGAGCGTGGCTCTGTGGTGGCCCTCGGCGCGCCTGCACGTTGACATCTCTCGTCGTCAGGTGCGGATCTCGGAAGGAAGGTTCTATGCGCCCGTCGAGTTTCCCGTGGACGCCATCCACGACATCTATAACGCAACGTTCGCGCTTGGGGCGGTCGTCATTGAGCTCGGGAGGTTTGATTCGCAGACGATCACCACCCGCCAAGACGCCGAGGCCTTCGGGTACGCGCTGGCTGATTGCGTTCAGCGGCTTCGCGTGGCTGCGGGTGAGCCGTAGCGGCTGGCTTTCCCACAGAAAGCCAGCCGCGCTCTCTGTGGGAAAGCGAGGCTGAGCAGCCGGTGTCTCGGCGCGAGCCCTTTCGGTGGGGTCACCGCCGGCCCCTCAGGCATGACGGAGTCCCGCAGCCTCCCTCGGCAAGAAAGCCGGAAGCTCGGCCGAATCCCCCTCTGTAGCGGTTGCGGGATGCCCGCGACCCCAATGGAGCGTGGATCGGCCGATCTCTTGGCCCCTGAAGGTTGACCGGCGCGCCCGCTTCGGCCGCGCCTCTAGGCCTGCAGCGTCTTTGCCAGGTGGTCGGCGGCCAGCTTCGTGAAGCGCGCCGGGTCGGCCACCTCGCCCCCCTCGGCCAGCAGGGCCAGCCCGAAGATGAGCTCGGTGGTCTCGGCCAGCGACGCATCGTCCTTGCGGGTCTCGTAGGCCGCGTGCAGCGATGTCACCAGCGGGTGGGTGGGGTTGAGCTCGAGCACGCGCTTGATGGGCGGCATCGACTGG
>RGZZ01000255.1 GCA_010028905.1 Pseudomonadota bacterium
CGCTGAACGTGCGCGTGGCCTCGGTCGCAGACGCCAAGAGCCTGGTGGGCGGTGTGCTGGCGGTGTCGCTTCTCAAGGCCGCCGATGGTCAGGTCTACGCAAGCGCGCAGGGTCCGCTCGTGGTAGGCGACCAGGCCGCCACCGGCGTGGGCATCGGCCTGCAGAACACCAAGCCGCACCTCACTTCAGGCATCGTCATCGGCGGGGGCCTCGTGACCCGCCAGGCGCCCGCCAGCCGGCTCGATACCGCCACCACCGTGCAGTGGGTGCTCAACAAGCCCGACTTCGAGATGTCATCGAAGGTCGCCGCGGCCATCAACCGCACCCTCCCCGGCGTGCACGCCATCGCCCGCGACTCCACCGTCATCGAGGTCGACCTCCGCAACTACGAGGCGCAGGGCCCCACCGTCGAGATCGTCGCCCAGATGGGGCAGATCCCCCTCGACGTGGAGAGCACGAAGGTGCAGGGCAAGGTGACGTTCGACACCCGTGAGGGCGAGCTCGTCGAGGGCGCCGACGTGCGCCTGCGGCCTGGCGTCGTGCACGCTGCCGGCGCGCGCATCGAGGTGAGCCCGAGCGGCGCCACCGTGGGTGACGTGCTGCGCTACCTCGCCCAGCTCGGCTTCCCCGCGGCGCGGCGCGCCGAGGTGTTGCGGGCCCTGAGCCGCGACAACGTGCTGCGGGCCGACGTGCGGTTCCAGTACGGCGCATCGGGCACCTGAGAAACGACATCTCCCCACCGCGAGTCTGTACGAGAGGAGGACGACGACATGGGAAGCACATTCAGCATCGGCGGCATCTCATCCGGCTACGACACCACGGCGCTCATCGATGCGATGGTTGCCGCGCAATCTGCCTCCATCAAACCCATGCAGGTCCAGGTTGCGCAGCTCAACAAGAAGCTGACCGCCGTGCAGTCGCTCGAAGCCGCGGTCATCGCGCTCCAGACGCAGACGCAGACGCTCACCAGCGCCTCGACGTTCAGCGCGGCATCCGCCACCTCGAGTGCCCCGGACAGCCTCGCGGTCACCGCGAGCTCGAGCGCCGTCGCCGGCTCGTACACGATACAGGTGCAGTCGGTGGCCACCGCCGCCCAGAGCATCTCCCAGGGCTTCGATGACACCACCACGACCACCGTGGGCACGGGAACCATCACGCTCGGGCTGGGAAACGCCAGCTACGCCCCCATCACCATCGATTCGAGCAACAACACGCTGAGCGGAATCGCCAGCGCCATCAACAACGCCGGACTCCCGGTCACCGCCTCGATCGTCAACGACGGGGGCAGCAGCGCCAGCTATCACCTGGTTCTCACCAGCTCGGTCCCTGGCGCCGCCAACACCATCTCGTTCTCGAGCAGCCTGAGCGGTGGAACCGCCCCCACCTTCAGCACGCTCCAGGCCGCCAAGGACGCAGAGGTCCGCATCGGAGACGTCGCCACCGGCCTGACGATCAAAGCCGCGTCGAACCAGATCACAAACCTCATTCCCGGCGTCACCGTGAACCTGCTCGGACAGACCAGCAGCAGCGTCACCGTGCAGGTGAAATCAGACACGTCGGCCATTCGAAGCAACATCAACGCCTTCATCAACGCGTACAACAGCACGGTCGATCTGATCTCGGCGAACACCGCCTATGATGCGACCTCGAAGACCGGGGCTCCGCTGATGGGTGACCCTTCCACCGACATCCTGTCACAGCAGCTGGTGACCATGACCACCTACGCTCGCTCCACCTCGAGCACTTCTGACCTCAAATCTCTCTCCGACATCGGCATCACCCTCGACGGCGGAGGGCACCTCACCGTGTCAGACAGCAGCGCGCTGACTGAAGCGCTGAGCACGAAGCTCTCGGCTGTGAAATCGCTCTTCAGCGACAGCTCGACCGGAATTGCGAACCGTCTCAACACCTTCCTGAAATCCTCGACCATGGTGGGTACAGGGTTCCTCGAAGCCGCGCAGACCGCGATCAAGAACCAGACCGAGACGGTCAGCGACAGCATCGCCGAGATGAAAGCGCAGATGGTCGAGTACCGATCTCAGCTCGAGCTCCAGTTCGCCGACATGGAGGGCACCTTGACCCTGCTGCAATCACAGAGCCAGTTCTTCAGCGCCAACATCGCCGCATCTCTCGCCAGCGCGATGGGCACCAGCGGTGGTGGCTCGAAATCGAAGTGACACCTTCCCTTGCAACGTGAAACAATCCCAACCGTGACAAAGAAGGAGACCCGCACATGAGCAGAGCCGTCGTCGAGAACTACCAACAGATGAAGCTGAACACGGCGGAACCCGCCGAGCTGCTCATCATGACGTACGAATTCGCCCTCAAGGCCATGCGACTGGCCGAGCGCGCACTGCGCAAGGGCGACACCAACAAGGCCGGGACCGAGATGCTCCGCGCCGTGGCCGCGGTGAACGCACTCGACGAAGCCCTCGACGTGGATGCGGCCCCCGCTGGTCCGGGGCTGCGCCAGGTCTACCGATACGTCATCCAGCGGCTTCTCCAGGCCGCCTCGAAAGGTGAGATGCAGCCGCTGCACGAGTGCATGGAGCACATGGCATCGCTGCTCGAAGCCTGGAAGCAGGCCGCCTCGGGAGCAAAGGCTTGAACGCGGTCGATACCGACCCCGCGCTCATCGCGGAGGCCGTGCAGGTGATCGAGGCATGCACAGATCTGTGCTGCGCGGCAGAGCGCGCGGTGATGGCCGGTGAGTCATCGACCGTGAAACGCCTCCTCGATCGCCGGCAGCAGCTGCTCGAGCGTCTGGTCGATCTGGTGCGACAGGGCGTCCGCACCGACCAGGAGGAGATACGGTCCGCCTGGCTCTGCTTCGTCGTTCAAGACAAGGTCGTCCAGGACAGCCTGGCCCGCGCGTTGAGCGGGCTGAAGAAGAAGCTTTCAAAGGTTCGGCAGTCGCTGAACACCACCGCCGCCTATGGAGAGCTCGCGCCTCGAGCGCGAGCCTCCATGGTGGATCTCCGGGGTTAGCTCAAAAATCGGGACTTAGAGCAACACCCCACGTCCGCGGTATGCACGCCATCCCCTCGGGGCAGGTTCTCCTGCCTCTTTTTTTTGCGTGACTCAGAGCTGGGCGCCCGCCGGAGCCGCGAGCGACACCGAGTCGACCGTGACCACCGGCTGATCAGAAACGATCTCGCGATACGAGAGCACGACGAGTCCGGGGGCCACGCGATCGACGAGATGGCGGAACACCGGCCGCGCCTCGGCCGAGCAGAGCACCACGGCAGGGAATCCCTGGTTGGTGAGCTTCTCGAGCGCTTTCGTGAGCGAGGCGTACATGTCACGCAGGCGGATGGGATCGATGTGCTGCGGGCGCTCGGCGCTGACCGAGGCGTCGCGCAGCATGGTCTCAACGGTGATGTCGAGGGTGACGCAGTAGAGATTGCCGTTGGGCTGACGATACTTGGCGCAGATCGATCGACCGAGGGCCACGCGCACCTGCTCGGTGAGGAAGGTGAGATCACGCGACTGGGGCGACCACGCGGCCAGGGTCTCGAGGATGAGGCGCAGGTTGCGAATCGACACGCGCTCAGCGAGCAGGTTCTGCAGCACGCGATGCACCTCGCCCACGGTGAGGCGGTTCGGAACGAGGTAGTCGACCAGGGCGGGCACCTGTGTCTTCACCCGATCGAGGAGCGCCTGAACCTCTTGCAGGCCCAGCAGAGACGACGCCTTCGCCTTGATGACCTCCGACAGATGGGTGGCGATCATGGTCGCCGGGTCGATGACCGTGCAGCCCAGGGCCTCGGCCTCTTCTTTCTGGTTCTCCGAGATCCAGAGCGCAGGCATGCCGTAGGCGGGCTCCTTGGTCTCGATGCCCTCGATGTCTTCGTCGGCCGCGAGGTAGTTGAGGGCGAGCAGGCGCTTCACCATCACCTCGCCCGTGGCCACCGGCGTGCCGTAGATCTTGATGATGTACTCGTTGGGGCGGGCCTCGAACGAATCGCGGATGCGAATGGGCGGCACGATGAGGCCCAGCTCCATCGCGCAGGCGCGACGCACGCCCAGCACCTTGTTGAGCAGGTCGTTGCCACGGCCGCCCTTCACCAGGCCCACCAGGGAGTAGCCGATCTCCATCTCCATCGCCTCGAGCTCGAGCAGCGGAGACACGTCTTCGGGCTCGCCCGTCGCCGCCTGCTCGGCCGGCGCGGCCGCTTCGACAGGGGGCGCGGCTTTGCGCTTCGACACGCGCTGGGCGTAGTAGAGCAGCGCGCCCGCCATCAATGCCAGGGGCAGCTTGGGCACCCCAGGCACGAGCGCGAACAGACCGAGCGTGGCGGCGATGATGCGCAACGCGGCTGGGTTGAGCGCCATCTGGGTGGCCATGTCCTCGCCCAGGTCGGTGGTGGTGGCGCTGCGGGTCACCATGAGACCCGCGGCGGTGGAGACCAGCAGTGCAGGGAACTGGGCCGCGAGGCCCTCGCCCACGGTGAGAAGGGTGTACCGCTGCGCCGCCTCGGCGAGCGGCAGATCGTGTTGCAGCACGCCCACGATGAGGCCGCCCACGATGTTCACCACGAGAATCACCACGGCAGCGATGGCGTCACCGCGAACGAACTTGCTCGAACCATCCATCGAGCCGTAGAAATCGGTCTGGCGCTGCAGGTCGATGCGGCGCTGGCGCGCCTGCTCCTCGGTGAGCAGACCCGCCGCGAGATCGCTGTCGATGGCCATCTGCTTGCCCGGCAGCGAGTCGAGGGTGAAACGCGCCGCCACCTCGGCCACGCGCTGGGCACCGTGCGTGATGACCACGAACTGGATGACCGCGAGAATCGCGAACATCACGAAACCGACCACATAGTTGGCGCCCACGACGAACTGCCCGAACGCCTCGATGAGCGCGCCGGCATAGCCATTGAGCAAGATGAGGCGCGTGCTGCAGACGTTGAGCGACAGGCGCATCAGCGTCACCATGAGCAGCAGGGTCGGAAACACCGAGAACTCGAGGGGGTTGCGGGTGTAGATGGTGGTGATGAGCATGGCGATGCTCAACGTGAGGCTCATGGTGAGCAAGAAGTCGAGGAGCGCCGCCGGAATGGGCACCACCATCATCGCAGTCGACGACATCACGGCGATGACGGGGAAGATCTCTGTCGGAACCTTGAACGGCTCGCGCGCAGCCGCGGGCGGTGTGAGACCCCCGGTTGCTGGAGCTGAAGGCGCTGCGTCGACCATTCGTGCCCTCCCGATCGCGACCCTGATGCGCAGGCGTTCCGAAAGACGCGGACATGCCTGCTCCATCTTCCATTGTCGGTCGACGGCCGATGCACTTCTCGGCCCTTGCGATCATTTTCGAGGGGGGGTCAGGTCAACTTCTGCTCGAGCTTCTTCACCAGCACCAGAACCTCGGCGGTGGCGAGGTACAGCGACGGGGGAATGGCGTCGCCCACATCCACCGTCGAGAAGAGCGAGCGGGCAAGCGGCGGCGACTCGATGATCTGCACCGCGTGCTTGCGGGCGATGCGCTTGATCGACTCTGCGCGATGATCCTTGCCCTTGGCCACCACACGGGGGATGTCGTTGCCTTCCTTGTAGCTCAGGGCCACCGCGTAGTGGGTCGGGTTGGTGACCACCACCCGCGCGTCCTTGACGTCGGTCAGCTTGTTGCGCTTGGCCATCTGACGACGAAAGCGCCGCTGGGCCATCTTCACGTGCGGGTCGCCCTCGAGCTGCTTGTACTCGTCCTTGAGCTCTTGCCGGCTCATGCGCATCTGCTTCTTGAACTGGAACTGCTGATAGAGGGTATCCACCACGCCGAGGATGACCGCCGCGATGACGAGCTTCCATCCGATGCGGGTCGCCATGGGAATGAACAGGACGAGCGGGTCCTGGCTCTCGGTCAGCCCTCCGAGACCGGCCATCTCCGCACGCAGGGCAGAGATGCCCACCAGCACGAGAACGGTTCCCTTGAACAGCATCTTGACGTGGTCGAGAAGCCCACGCGCCGAGAACATGCGTTGCAGTCCGGAGAGCGGATTGACCCGCTGGAACTGGGGCGTGAGGGGGGTCGTGCTGATGAGAAACCCGGTCTGCACCATCGAGACAAGAGCCGCGACCACCGCGGTGGCGCCGAAGAGCATGGCCACCGATCGAACGATGCCCAGGGCTGGCGCGCCCAGCGCCAGGCAGGCGGCGTCGAACTGCCGCGAGGCGTCGGGCAGGCCGCTGATGGCGCTGTCGATGAGGTTGACGAAGCTTGCCACGATGGCGCGGAGGGTTGCTCCGAGCGTCATGACGGAGACGGCGAGAACGGCCGCTGTGGTGAGATCCTGGCTCTTGGGAAACTCGCCCCGCTTCTTCGCTTCTTGAAGCTTGTGCGGGCTTGCCTCCTCTGTGCGATCTTCAGACACGCAGCCTCATCCTCCGCCGCTGAGCAGCTGGTAGAAGCGCTGCAGCGCGTCTCCGAGAACCCGGACCATCACGGGGGCGAACCACGACAGAGCGATGACCCCCGCCATCACCTTGATGGGAAACGCCACGTTCATGACCTGCAGCTGCGGAACCGACCGCGACATCATGGCACCCACGAGATCGATGAGCAGCATGAACGCAAGCACGGGCACGCACATCTGAAATCCCGCCCGCAGCACATTGCCGAGCTCGCGCACGGCGGTCTCGATGAGGTTCACGGGAAGGGTGGTGGTGGTGATCGGGGCGGCGTGCAGCCCGTTGATCATGCCTCCCACGATCCAGAGATGCCCCCCCATGGCGAGAAAGGCCAGCACGCCGACGTACTGCAGCAGGCGAGAGATGGTGGCGTGCGCTGACGTGTCCCCCGTGGGGTCGACCGACTGGGCAAATGAATAGCCCACGCTCACGTCGAGCAGATCGCCCGCCGCCACGGCACCCGCGAGCACAGCCGCGAACACCAGGCCCTGAAGAAATCCGATGACCAGCTGCACCGTCAAACAGAAGAGCAACGTGGCCAGCGGCAAGGGATGGGCAAGCGGCGCGACCACGAACAGGAGGATGGCCGTCATGCCGAGGCTCACCCCTGCCCGAACCTCGGCGGGGATCTGCTGCTGGCTGAACAGCGGCGCGGAGATGAACATCGAGGCGACGCGGCTCAGCACGAGACCCGCGGTCTGAGCGAAGGCGACGACGGCCTCTGGCGCGTCCATCAGCCGAGGGGGGCCGTCGGCGGGGCGACACGCTGGCGCCGCCTCAAATCGAAGCCGGCCCGCCAATCATGCGGATCACGAAGGAGACCAGGGTCTGGAGCATCCACGACCCCATGGTGAGCAGCATCACCCCGGCGGCAACCAGCTTGGGAATG
>RGZZ01000256.1 GCA_010028905.1 Pseudomonadota bacterium
AGGCCCGTGCCCAGCTCGAAGAGCAGGCGGCGGCAACCCTGGCGCAGTCACGGCAAGAGTCTGCTGCAGGCGACCAGAAGCTGGGCGCGGGCAGTGCCGCCCGCCAGCAAGGCCTCGACGCCATCGCAACGGCACGCGCCGAGCAGGACCAGGCCATCGGAGGTCAGCAGGCTGCGCTGGAGACCGTGCGCACGGGGCTCGACGCGGCAGACGCCGCACGTGCCACCAAGGCTGAAGGGCTTGGGCACGCAACCGTCGGCGACGCCATCGTTGCGCTCGCCAACCAGATCGAGCGCGAGGCCCTGGCCGAGATGCGCGCCGCTCAGGGCGACGAAACAGCCGCGCTGTCCGACAAGCAGGCTGCCCTCGAGAGCATCCGCCAAGGACAGGCGACAGAGCAAGCGGGACGCGTCCAGCAGCAGCAGGGACATGCCGACGTGGTCGCGGGCGACGCCCTCGAGCACGAAGGTGCGGCGCTCGAGCAGAAAGGGCAGGCCGAGAAGGCCTCAGGAGCGCGCCTGATCGCGGCGGGCGAGGCGCGGCAGGCCCAGGGACGCACCCAGCAGAGCGCCGGTGACGCCATCGCAAAGAAGGGCGAGGAGTACCTCAAGCTCGCCCAGGAGATTCCCTACCACATCGCGGGCTGAGGAACGCCCTGGCGTCCTCGTCTTCAACACGGACAGCATGCGCCACGGGCAGGCATATCACTGCAGTGGGATGGAGAGGCGCGGGCAGCGGCCGACGCATCAACGCGTCACCGCTGCGCCCGTGGCGTGCCTTCAGCCCTGCCCCTGACCACCCGCATTCGAGGGCGCGCCCGGCGTGCCCATGGCCAGCTGCATCCAGATCTGGTTGATGTACTGGAAGTACTGCATCATCGACTTCGCAAGAAGGGCCTGGGTGTTGCCGCCCCCCTGCAGCGAGGTCACGCCCGGGCCACCGGCGCCGATTCCCCCGAGCGCGGCGATGCTCGAGATCATCGACTGCATGCCTTGCCCCTGCTGCATCAGGAGACCGTACGACATCAGGTTGTTCCCGACCGGGTCGACACCCGCGGGAAAGCTGGAGATCGCGTCCATGGAGTAGGGCCCTCCGTCCTCGCTGTGCCGCGACGCCCCTGGGGGGACGGCGACGCACGCCATGCACGGGTTCTCGTGACCGGAGGAGGCGAAGTTCAGGGGGGAGATGTTAGCAGTTTGTTGCCGCAACGTTACATTTTCTCGAGCACGCGCAGACCGAGGTCGTTCTGCCTGCGCGTGCCACGGCTCAGGGCTTCTTCGGTGCCCTGGCGGCATGTTGCATGGTCTTCCAGCGCTTGAGCTGCTCTGCGGTCATCGCGCTCTCCACGCGACGTGACGTGGTGACATCGAGCATGCGCGCCTCGAGCTCGAGCGCACCGATCTGCTGGTACTTCGCGCGAATCGCCTCCAGCGACGCGCCGTCGGCGAGCAGCCGGCCAAGGTCCTGATAGGCCCTGTTCAGCGCCGCACGCGAGCCGCCCAGCTGCTTCTGGAAATCGTCGAGCACCGCCTTGATCTTCTCGACCTGGGCGTCGCTGAGCCCGAGCTCCGCACGGCAGTCGACGATGGTCTTCACCGGGGCGCGACCCGACGGATTCGCGGGCGTCGCGGGGCGAGGCGTGGGCGTCTGTGCAAGGGCCGCAGATGGGAGCAGCAACACGAGTGCGATGCGCGCGATGAGCAGGCGACGTGACATCAATGAGAGACCTCTCTGCGATCTGTTCTTCAATGAGTAGGTGCGCCGCCAGGGGCAGGAGTGCCTTCCACGGGAGACGCGAAGGGTGAGGGGGCGACCTTGGGAACCCTTGACGCCTTGCCTGCGCTCGCTTCCGGGTCGCTGAGGGCGATGGGCAGCCCTCGGGTGAGCGCGGCCTCGCGCGCGACGCGCGCAGTCCAGCGATCTGCGAGCCCCAATGCGCGTACGAGCCGTCGTGACGCGATCACCGGATCGCCGCGGCCATAGACGTCGGGGAAGGTCACGAGGAAGAGCGCGCCGTCTGCCCGTCGCCCCACCTTCGCGGTCTCGTACTCGACGCGCACGGTCATGCCGACGCGCACGAGATCGTAGAGCGCGCAGATCTCGCTCGGATAGAGACGGATGCATCCACCGGTGGTGCTCAACCCGATGTTCACCGCGCGATTCGTCGAGTGGATGCCATATGCGCCCACCCCAAGACCGATCCACCGCGCGCCCAGCGGATTGTCGGGGCCGGGCGGAACGGGGCCGATCCCTTTGAAGCGAGGCGGGGGGAACCAAGTGGGATTCTTCACCTTCTCGGTGACGTGCGTGCGCATGAGCGGCGTCGGACACTCCCCCGAGAACCCGATGGACACGGGGAAGAAGCGCACGAACCTCCCCTCCCTGAAGAGATACAGCCCCCGCTCGGGGAGGTTCACCACGATCCCGTCGTACGGGGGAGACACAGGCATCACACGCGCACCTGGAACGATCACGGGGGTGCCCGCATAGATCTCGGTGGCCTCGGAGGGCCAGTCATTGGCAAAGCAGAGATGGTCGATGGCAAGGTGATTGCGCTCGGCGATGGAGAGCAATGTGTCGCCCTCGCGCGCCGCATCGCGTCCCACGGTCCCGACCATGGGGCGTGCCCTGGCTGCGGCAACCGCCTCTCGCTGCGGGTTCGACGCAACCGCGCGTTGCCCCAGACGCGCCCCCGCTGGCGTCAGCAGCAAGGCCGCGCTGAGACCGAGGGCGATGACGACGTCAGCGCGCACCGGCCCTCTCGAGCGTCTGCCGGACATCGGCCCACAGGTTGTTGGTGAGGCGGTCGAGCTCGCGCGTGGCCAGTGAGCGGCCGGCTCGATTCACGTCGGCCTTGACGTCGGTGCGCATCTTCTCCTTGTCAGCCGCCGTGCGTGCCGGTTTCTGCTCGAGAACCGCCCACAGCGCGCGCTGGATGACGATGCGCCGATGCTGCAGGGGGGCCAGGATCGCGGTGTACTTCCCCTGGGCGTCGAGGGCGAGCCCCGCATACAGAACCTGGAGCGCGGCGGCGTAGCGTTCGAGCGCGCCCGACAGCGTGAAGGCGATCGACTGGCCCTTGGGAGGCGGTGCCGCCTTGAAGTCGAGGCAGTATCCGGTGAGGGGAACCGTGACCGACTCTCCGGCGGCCAGCGCGACAGAGGCCTGCCCCTCGAGCATGACCGATTGGATGTTCGAGCCTTGTGGCGCGCCCAGAACCATGCCCGGCACGAACTCGAGCGCGAGGGACGCCCCCGTGGTGTTGGTGACGCACAGCTCAACCATCACGTCGGCCACCCTCCCCGTTCCGGTGAACGAACATCGCACGCATCCCTTCGACATCAGGGTGCCAAAAGCGAGGTTCGCCGATTGCACCCGCGCGAGCAGCGCGGCGCCTGTCAGCGTGTACGAGGCGCTCGACGCGGCGCCGGAGGACGACTGCGTGCCGGCAACCTGACCGTTGCCGCCGGCCGTGGATGACCCTGCATCTGGGCCACTCGACGCGGAGGCCGCGGAGCCACCGCTCAGGGGAGGCCTTCCCGACGCTGGGGCACCCGCTCCTGGAGGAGCTCCTGGTGGCGGTCCGCTCGTGCTTCCCGTCCCTGGACCAGATTTCCCCGATGGCGGAACGCGCGTCACCCCGTCTCCGGGCGACGGCCCCGGTCCGCCGGTGGGAGGCGGGATCGGTCTCACGGGCGGATGCACCGAGATGGGGGGCACGGTTCCCGGCGGAACCGGCCCTGGGGGCGGTGTCACCGTGATGGGGCGAGGCGTGGGCGACACCGTGCCACCAGGGTCGGGGGACGACACGAGGCCATGGGGAGAAAGCTCGGGAGAGGCCGCCGTGACCGGCGCGGCAGGGGTTGGTGACGCGACGGGGCTCGTGTTCACCGACGTAGTCTGATCGCCTCCCACCGGCGCGGGCGTGCCGGCCTTCCCACGTAGGAACGACGGGTCATTGCGGTCAGGCAGCACCCGGGCGCTGCCCGAGGGCGCGGAACGCGGCTTGCCCACCTTGACGGGCGGGCCGCTCGAGCGGTCGCGCACATCGCGCCCCGCGCGAACGGGAGACGTCGCCGTCAGCAGCGCGACAAGCGCGCCCACAGACACCAGGAGCCACGACCAGCGAAGGCGGTTCATGCGCGCACTCTCCTACTTGCCGCCATGCTTGTGCAGCATGAACTGGGGATCGTCGAGCTCGAGCACGGTATCGAGATTCACCTCGGTAGACGCCATCGGGTCGACGAAGAAGATGTCGTAGAAGCGGTCCAGGTAGAAGCTCGTGACGCCAAGCGTGACGCGATCCTGTGCCAGTCCGCTGTTGGTGATGAGCACCACGTGCAAGCCGTCTGTGGTGGTCTGGTTGGTCTTCTGGCTCAGCAGGTCGCCGTTGAACGTGCCTGCGTGGGCCAGGTTGGGCGAAGAGGTGACGATGATGTCATTCGACACCCGCCCGCGCAAGGAGATGACGCGCGCCCCGACCGCCAGCTGGCCGGTGATGTCGACACCGATGGCGCTGGTCTGTCCGGCGCCGATGGTGCCGTTCACAGCCGTGATGCTCGAGGGGCCGGCGGCCGTGATGTTGAGCACTCCGTTCCCCGTGGGCGCGAGCAGCACCGAACCCGAATCGACCACGATATCGATGGTGCCGCGAGAGGTCGAGGTGCCGAGCAGCAGGTCGCCCTGACGCACGACCACGCTGACGTTGCCGCCCGCGGTGATGCCGTGGAGCGTGCTGCTGGTGCTGCAGGGGATGTCAGTCACGCTCAACCCCTGCGTGCCCACGCTCACCAGCGCCACGTCGCGGCCCGCGCTCACGGCAACACCCCGAGCGTCGAGCCCCACCTGCGTGTTGCTCTCGACCTGACCCACGTTCTCCCCTGCCACCAGCACCACGCACGGCGCGTTCACGTCAACGCGGTTGCCGCCCGTGCCCTTGATGGAGCCTGCGGTGGCGGTGATCTCGGCAAGGCTTCCGGCGGTGACCGAGCCCGGCGCGAGAACCACCACGTTGTTCGCGCTCGAGAGAACCACGTCGGCTCCCGCGGAGACGGGTGAAGAGATCGTGAGGTCGCTGGCGCTGATGTTCACCGTGCCACGGGCGGCGACGCCTTCGAGCCTCACCGCACCCTTCAAGGTTGCCCCGCTCACAAGCGTGAGCGCGCCCGTGTTCGTGAGCCAGATGTCGCCCGTCCCCGCCTGACCCGAGAAGGTCGAGACCTGCGTTGAGAGGCGACCGTTGCTGCGGCCGATGGAGTCGCTGGCGAAGACCACCAGGTTGCGTCCCCCCACGTCGATGCGCGAGGTTCCGCTCTGGGTGACCGATCCGCGATTGGCCTCGAGGCTCACGGTGCCGTTGGCGTTGTCGGCAAACGCACCCCCGCTGCCCAGGGCGATGCTGTCGGCGCTGATGGCCACGTTGAGGGCCTTCACATCGCTGTTGAGGGTGATCGACCCGCTCGTGGCGGTCAGGCACGCCAGCGAGCCCGCCGTGATGCCGTTCACCACCGTCGAATCGATGAGCGTGCTCGACGCGCCCACAGCGTAGCCGTTGGCGTCGTTCACCGCGAACACACCACTGGCCGAGCCCGCCAGCACGTTTGTCTCGACGCGCACCGGCGCCGCTGCGCTGCCCACATTGCCACCTGTGCTGGTGAGCACCACTGTGGGCGCGCTCACCACCCCCGACGGGGTGGTGATGTCGCCACTGGCCACGAGGGCCGCGCGGTTGGTGCCCGTCACGTTGTCATTGAGGGTGATGTTGCCGGCCAGGGTGTGCAGCGCAACGTCGGAGCCCGATACCGGCTTCGTCACCACGATGTCGCCGGTGGCCGCGGTGAGCGACACCGGTCCGCTCGAGGTCACCCCCGTCACGGGGATGAACGAGCACACCGTGGATGCCGTGCCTACGGTGAAGCCCCGCTGGTCGAAGATGTAGATGCCCGTGGGGGCCGACGCCGCGAGGTTCGCGGTGTCGACCTGGATGGGCGCGCCAGCCGTTCCTATGCCACCGTTGGTCGCGATGAGCGCGACATTGGCGCCGGTGATGCGACCCTGGCCCGTGATGGAACCGAAGGCCTCGACACTGGCCGTGCCGTTCACCCCCGTGGCGGTGAGGGTGCTGTTGAGGATGACGTTGCCGTTCAGCGACTCGAGACCGTAGCTCTCGCCCGAGACCGGCGCGTTGAGGATGAGGTCGCCCAGGGTCATCAGGCAGAGCTGGCCGCCCGAGATGCCCACCACCGAGGTGCTCGTGCACACGGTGGTGACGGTGCCCGCGACGATGGTATCCGGCGAGGCGTAGTTGATGACCGACCCGGCCGTGGCGGCCAGGGTGATGGTTCCACCCGCCGTGAGGGCGTGCACCTCGAGCGGCGTCACGAGCGTGCCCACCTCGCCGGCGCTGGCGATGAAGGCCGCATTCGCAGCGGTGATGACCCCCGTGCCGACGATGGAGCGACCGGCCTCGAAGCTGGCCACGCCTGTGGTGTCAGTGGCCGTCACGGCGGCATTGACGTTCACCACGGACGCCACGCCCGACGCAAGCACACCCACACTGGCGCCCTGCATCGGGTTGGCGATGGTGAGGTCACCCACCGTGCTGACGCACACCACACCGCTGGCACTGACGCCGGTGACGAGGGTGGCCACACCGCCCAGGGCGGGGGTGGTGTCGACCGTGCTGAAGGCCCCGATGGTGAGACCGAGGTTGGTGGCGTTGAGGTCTTGATCGGCGACGAAGACGCCACCGTTCGTGCTCTGGGCCGCCAGGGTGGCGGCGTCGATCTTCACCGGCGTGCCCGCGGCCCCGACGGCCCCGCTGGCCCGCAGGACAACCTGGTTGCCCTGCACCACGCCGGCGCCACCGTTGACGCCCCCCGCGGTCGAGACCAGGCTGGCCTCGCCCGACGTGGTGTTTGCGTTCACGTTGGCTCCCAGGGTGATGTCGCCCGTCGCGTAGAGCCCGACGTTGGCCCCCACGATGGCGTTGCTCACCGTGAGCGTGCCCGATGTCACCAGCAGCACGTCACCCGTGCCGGTGCCGACGCCGGAGGTGCTCAGCGCCCCCGGTCCGCCCATCCCGGAGAAGTCGAAGCTCTGGAGCGCTCCAACGGTGAGGGCGCCCGACGTGTTGTTGACGAGCACGTCACCCGCAACGCCCATGACAGCCAGGGTCGAAGTGTCGGTGCGCACCGGCGAGCCTGCGGTGCCGATGCCCGTGCTGGCCAGCAGATTCACCGCGTTGCCGCTCACCAGGCCCGTGCCGTCGGTGATGGCACCG
>RGZZ01000257.1 GCA_010028905.1 Pseudomonadota bacterium
AAGGAGTTGGCACTCGATGAGCGCTAGTCCGGAAGTGACCCGTCAGCAGGCAGCCTCAGTCAGGGGCGCATTGCAGTCCGTAGCACCCGTCCCAGGGGCGGCCAGACGTGCCCCAGCAGATCTTGCAGCATGAAGCGCGCCACCCGGGTTCCGGCGTCGAGGGTGGTGAGAATGAACAGGGCTTCGAACATGAGGGCGAAGTGGTAGAGAAGGGCGAGCCCCCATCCCCCGGTGGCCGACGCGAGGATGCGCGCCATGCCCAGCGCCAGGGTCGGCGCGCCCCCGGTGCGCGCGTACAGCGTCTTCTCGCCCACGTCTTGAGCCATCGCATCCATCTCAGCCTCGGTGATGGGATAGCCCCAGTCGCTCACGGTGCGCACCACTGCCGCGGGTGTGGTGCCCGCCACCGCGGCGGACGAATTCACTGCAAAGTACATCCCGGGTGTGAGGCTGCAGGCCGCCAGCAGGGCCATGACGGCGACGAACGACTCCATGAGCATGCCGCCATAGCCCACCAGGCGCGCCTGCGACTCTTTTTCGAGCATCTTGGGGGTGGTGCCGGAAGAGATGAGGGCGTGGAATCCGCTGATGGCGCCGCAGGCGATGGTGATGAAGCAGAACGGGAAGAGGCTGCCCGCCCAGATGGGACCCGTTCCGTTCGAGGCGAAGGCGGTGAGGGCGGGCATCTGCGCGGGAGGATGCACGGCCAGCAGGCCCACCGCCAGCAGCCCGATGGTACCGATCTTCACGAAGGTCGAGAGGTAGTCGCGCGGCGCCAGCAGCAGCCACACGGGTACCGTCGAGGCGGCGAAGCCGTAGGCGATGACCAGCAGCGACAGCACGGGAGCCGACAGCGTGAAGAGATGAGCGAGTGCGGGAACCTCGGCGACCTTCGCCCCTCCCACGACGGCTGCGACCACCAGCACAAATCCGAGGAGCGAGGCTTCTTCCACCTTGCCGGGACGGATCCACCGCATGTACACGCCCATGAGCATGGCGATGGGAATGGTGGCCGCGATGGTGAAGGTGCCCCAGGGGCTCTCGGCCAGCGCGCGCACCACCACGAGACCGATGACGGCCAGCAGCAGGATGATGATGCCGAGGATGCCGGTCAGCGCGGTATATCCCGCGATGGGGCCGAGCTCGTCCTTGGCCATCTGCCCCAGCGAGCGGCCGTCGCGGCGCACCGAGCAGAAGAGCACGACGAAGTCTTGCACGCAGCCGGCCAGCACTCCGCCCACCACGATCCAGATCAGGCCGGGCAGATAGCCCATCTGGGCCGCGAGCACGGGGCCGATGAGGGGGCCGGGCCCGGCAATGGCGGCGAAGTGATGGCCGAAGACCACCCACTTGTGCGTGGGCATGAAGTCCTTGCCGTCTTCGTGCACCTCGGCCGGGGTGGCGCGCGTGTCGTCGAGCCCCAGCACGCGGGTCGCCAGGAAGCGGCTGTAGAAGCGATAGCCGATGGTGTACGCGCAGAGCGCCGCCAGCAGCAGCCAGGCGGCGTTCACCGACTCACCCCGCCCCATGGCGATGCCTCCCAGCGCGAGGGCGGCCGTGAGGCTCAGCACGATTGCGGTGGCGCGTTCTGCCAGTGCTCGGGGGATGCGCACCATGGGTTGCTCCTGGGAGAACGGCTGAAAAGGCCGATCTCTACTCGGAAGGATTGCTGGACGTGCGGCTTCGGCCGCGCTTCCAGAGGGATATGCAGGGCTGTTCGAAGCGCGAGGGCGAACTTCCTCGGCGGAGGGACGCGCGTCACGCGCACGATGGCATCACGTTGACGAGGAGAAGCACCCGTTGCGCAGAGGATTCACCCTGTGGATGACCGGCCTGCCGTGCTCGGGGAAGTCAACCCTGGCCGAGGCGGCTGAGCAGCGCCTGCGCGCCGCCGGACAGAAGGTCGAGCGCCTCGACGGCGACATCGTGCGCACCCACCTGTCGAAGGGGCTCGGGTTCTCGCGAGACGATCGCGACGAGAACGTGCGGCGCATCGGCTTTGTGGCCGATCTGCTCGCGCGCAACGGGGTGGCCGTCGTGGTCGCGTGCATCTCGCCGTTCCGCGCGGTTCGCGACGCGCTGCGCGCGTCGGTGACGGGGTTTGTCGAGGTGCACGTGCGCTGCCCGCTCGAGGTCTGCATGGCGCGCGACGTGAAGGGCATGTACGCCCGCGCGCTGCGCGGTGAGATGACGGGCTTCACGGGGGTCGACGATCCGTACGAGGAGCCCGTGTCACCGCATCTGGTCGTTGACACCGACACGCAGTCGATCGAGGTCTGCCTCGACCAGATCTTCGATGGCCTCGCCCGACTCGGCTATGCCACCGACGCCCCCATCGAGGCGTGAGCCGCGCCGCCGGTCAGCGCTTCCAGCACGACACGAGCAGCCAGCGCCAGCGGTCTCGGATCTCGTTCTCGCCGATCTCGATGCCCCGCGCCGCCACCGCTTCCGGGGGGGCGCTCTGGTAGAAGGCGAGCACGTCGTTGCCGCCAGCGCGGGCCTCGGGTGAATCGAGCCAGTGCGGAATCGACTCCCAGAGGTAGTAGTTCTCCGGGGTCAGATCGACGAAGCCAGCCTCCTCGATGGCCGCCACGAGGGTGTGGTCGAGGAGCAGGTGCTTGATGAGCGGCTGCTTGGCGCGGTTGACCTTCTCCCACCAGGCCGCGTCGACGTCGCCATAGGGGACGCGGTGCCCGATGATGGCCTGCCCGCCCGTCTTGAGAACCCGGCGCATCTCGCGCAGCGCCGCCACCGGCGTGTCGACGAAGTGCAGCGCCTGGCGGATGATGACGATGTCGAACGTCTCATCGGGGAAGGGCAGGGCCTCGGCGCGCCCGACGTGCACCTCGTCGAGGCGCTCGCGGGCCTTCTCGAGCATGCCCTCGGTGAGATCGACGCCCACGAGGGTCTTCACCCGTCCGCGAAAGCTGCCTCCCACCTTGCCCGTGCCCGTGCAGACGTCGAGCAGCGTCGCGTCGGGGCTGACCTGGCACAGCTTCACGTACAGCGCGAGCATGCCGGGGTCGCTGATCCAGGCGGCCGAACCGTCGTAGATGGGGGCTCTTGACGAGAACTGGTTCTGAATGCTCTGCTCGCGCTCGCTCGTCTGGGGTGCTTGGTTCATCGGGGGGGGCCTTTCCGTGATGTGTGTGGGGTGTGACAACGGCGTTGCTTGATTTGAGCAACGCCGCTTGGGAAGACGCATCGGGCCGACGCCGGGGCGGGCGTGCGCCCTCTGTCAGACCCGCTGCAGAACGCGCTGGCTGGGGGCCAGTGCGGGGTTCTTGAAGCGATCGACGCCCGGCACCACGGGTGCCGACGCCGAGCTGAACTTTGCGCGCCACTCGAAGCTCTTGCGGGCATCCGGCTCGAAGTACTGGAAGTGCTCGGGGAAGTGGTTGAAGTCCATCACCGGGCCGGGCGAGTAGGCGTTGTAGAGGCGCTTGTAGGCGCGTCGGCTCACCTCTTCGGGAAGCCCGTTGTAGTTGAGGAACTCGTCTTGCACGAGGGCCTGCTCGACCGAGAGCCAGCGCAGATGCTCGACCTCGCTCTTGATGATGCCCTTGCGCAGCCCATCGAAGTAGACCGTGGTGCCCGGCATGGCCGACAGGTACTTCACCCGGGTGATGCTGTTGTGCTGCTCGGCCCACTGGCAGGCGTGCTCGAGCGACTCTTCGGTCTCCCCGGGGAGCCCCACGATCATGAGGCCGCCGAAGCGCACGCCCGCGTCCCACGAGAGGTGCATGGCACGACTGGCGAGGTGCTCGCTCGAGCCCTTGCGCGCCTGCTTCAAGATGCCGGGGTTGAGCGATTCGACGCCGAACAGGGCGATGTCGCAGCCGGAGCGCTCCATGGCGGCCATGACCTCGGTATCGACGTCAGCGCAACGGGTCAGACAGGTCCATCCGATGTCGAACTCTTCGATGACGCTGCAGATCTCGAGGGTGCGCTTCTTGTTCGACGTGAACGTGAGGTCGACGAAGAAGACGAAGTTGACGTCGTACTGCGACTTGAGCCAGGCCAGCTCTGCGCGCAGCTTCTCCGGCGACTTCTCGCGCAGCTGCGGCGTGGTGCGGTAGCAGAACGAGCAATCCATCTTGCAGCCGCGGCTGTGCGAGGCGATGATCTGGGGCTGCAGGCCACGTGCCTCTTTCGCCTGTGGCCAGAGCGAGAGGTTCATGTTGGGCACCGAGTTGAGATCGGTCATCTGGCCGCGCGGGGCGTTGCGATGCACCTTGCCCTCACCATCGCGATACCAGATGCCGCGGATGTGGGGGAGGCGCTGCTCGGTGGTGCCCGCGACGTAGGCCTCGAGCAGCTCTTGCACGGTGAGCTCACCCTCGCTGATCACCGCAACGTCGGCGCGGGTCTCCTTCATGAACACGTGGGGAACCGAGGTCACCAGTGACCCCCCCAGCACCACGGGCAGGTCGGGACGGGCGTCTTTCACGAGGGCGATGAGCTCCTCGACGAACGGGTAGTTGTCTTCGAAGGTCGCGATGCCGAGCCAGTCGGTGCCTTCCATGATCTCGTCATAGGCTTCGCGCAGCGGGTCGATGCGATGTCGCACGTCGATGATGCGCACGGGGTAGCCCGCGTTGTGCAACACGGTGGCGATGTAGCTGATGCCCTCGAACGGTGCGGTGAGGAAGAACTCCCAGCCCCGCATCATCGAGAAGGGAGACGGCCCGACCACCAGCGAGACCCGAGGCAGGGTAGGGTCGGTGGGCACGGGCGATCGGGCCTGCTGGGCCATCTTGTCTTGATAGTGCCGGTCGACCTCAGCGCCTGCGGAGGTATAGAGTACCGGGTCGAGAGACCATTTCATCTCGCTGCTCCTACGGGGGACAGAGGGGGTGGGGGCTGTCCCAGTTCAACTCCATCAGGGTAGCAGAAATCGGGGGCGCCTTCAAGACGCGACGGGTTCGGGTGCCCCGTTCCCGTGCACGGGAAGGGCTGTTGCAGGAACGCCGCTGCGCTCGAGGAAGCGCCCCTCCATG
This sequence comes from Pseudomonadota bacterium, assembly GCA_010028905.1. NCBI lineage: Bacteria > Pseudomonadati > Pseudomonadota > Pseudomonadota bacterium. The sequence continues at coordinate 5,001 of RGZZ01000257.1, forward strand.
CAACGCGTGGAACAGCTGTGCGCCTCGCTGAAGACGGCGCGTCGGATGACGCTCGGTCTTCTCGCAAGCCTCCCCCCGGAACGGTGGACCTGGCAGGGGTTCCCGGGGCAGAACCACGCTGCCTGGATTGCCCTTCACCTGGCCGTCGCAGACGACTGGGCGCTCGTGGGCATGGGGCGCGGCGAGAAGCGTCGGCTGACCGCCTGGGATGAGCGCGTCAGCGGTGGCCCCGATGCGGACGCGGCCCGCTGGCCCGATCGCGACGAGGCGCTGGTCGTTCTGGCCGAGGCGCACGAGCGCTACCTCGCGGCCCTTCACGAGCTCACCGACGCCGATCTCATCCGCCCCGTGGAGGGGGCGCTGGCCGAGTTCGCCCCTGAGTTCGGGTGTCTCGTCGACAGTCACATCTGGCACGAGGGCTTTCACGGAGGGCAGCTCTCGGTGGTGCGCAAGCAGCTCGGTCTGCCACCGGTCTGGGGCTGAGGCCTCAGTTCAGCGGCGGGGGGCCATGAGGCCACCGAGCCAGTGGCCGGCAACCGCCCCGATGACGCCCACGCACAGGGAGATGGGGAGCATCTCGCCTTTTGTGTGGAAGTGGAACTGCGAGAAGCTGAAGTAGCCCAGGAAGATGGCGAGGCCGATGCGCAGGGCCGGCGTGACCTTCTTCTGCATGACCACCGACTTGTAGCACTCCGGGTGGTAGTAGACCCCGTCGTCAGCCACCCCGCTGGCCTTGTACACGTCGGTGTCGCAGTGGGGACACTTCATCGGTTGCACGTCGGGGCCGCAGGCGTTGCAGAACAGCGGCTTCTGGAAGGTCACCTGATCGGCGTTGAAGATGTCCATCGGACCCATGCGCTTGCTGCACTTCGTGCACGAGAACGGGGTCTTGGTCTGGCACTTCTTGCACGTGAAGTCGCGGACATCGACCGTGGTCTTGCATTCGGCACAGGGGTAGGCGGGCATGCGGGTCTCCTCGGAGCGCCTCGAGCGGAATGTGCGTTCGGTTCGGGGTGAGGCGCGGCCGTCCCTCCCGTGCTCGTTGAGGGCTCAGGCCAGGGCTTCGAAGGGGTGACGGGCTTCGCGCATGATCTGCTGGGCCGCGCGAACCCCCCAGAACTGCGCTTCCTCGAAGAGCGCCACACCCGACAGGTCGGTGTGGGCCAGGGCCACGCGTCGCGGCGCGCGGGCCGCCGAGGCGCGCGCCGCGCTCCAGACGAAGCCCGGCGTGGGACGCACCATTCCGTGGCCCCACACCATGATGTCGATGCGCTGCGCCAGATGCTCGATACCGGGGTGGGGGATGGCGAGATCGGCGAGAACCTCGTCGCGCCATCGGGTCCACGGGGCGCGAAGCGCCGCCTGGCGTAGGTCGCGGGGCGTTCCGCGGGTGAGGGGGCGGTAGTGGGTGAGCACGCTCGGCCCCTCGACCGTGCGCAGCGACTGGTGGGTGGCCACCACGTATCCCAGGGTGTCGCTGGCATGGATCACGTTGTCCCAGCAAGGGGCGATGCCGGCCGTGCGGTTCTCGGGCACGCGCTCGACCTCGACGTTCGACACCACCCACGGCGCGTAGGTGAAGGCCGCGATGGCCTCTCCCGCGCTTGTGGCGTAGGCGGGGCAGACGCGCGCGGCCACGAAGCGCGGCATCGCCAGCACCACGCTGTCGCAGATCACGCGTCTGACGTCGTGCCCGTCGAACCAGTCGACCACCACGTCGCGCGGGGTCACGTCGACGTGGAAGACCAGGGCATCGGTCTGGATGCGCGAGGTGCCCACGCGCTCTCTCAGCCAGCGCGCGATGTGTCCGTTCCCCTCTGGCCAGGTGAGCACCGGGTCTGAGTCAGACGTGCCGTTCGAGGCGACTCGCGCCGTGTCGACCCGGCTGGTGAAGTAGTGGATTGCGGCCCACGCCGACGTGCTCTCGAGCGTGCATCCGAAGTCGTCGCGGGTGGCGTATTCCACGAACCAGCGCAGGCGGGCTGAGGTGTAGCCGTTGTTGCGCAGCCAGGCGTCCATCGATGTCTGGTCGAGGGCGCGCACCCGCTCGTCTGTGCTCGACAGTGCGATGGGAAGGGTGAACGGCGGTCGTCCGTCGCGTGTCTTGAACGAGCGCCAGCGCTCCATGTCGGCCCGGAACCGATCGAGCTGGGCGTGATCGTCGGCGGTGGCCCCGCTCTCCGGCCACAGCCCTTCCTGCCAGTGGCCGTGGATGTAGAGCCGCTCCTGGGGCGCCTGACAGAGGGCCTCCTCGTCGTA
>RGZZ01000258.1 GCA_010028905.1 Pseudomonadota bacterium
GAGGCCACGACGCGGCCATTCACCCATTCGAGTCGCTCTACGTCGAGTCGTCCCCCCTTCACCAGCAACGACCACGGGGAAAGCGGCCCGCGCACGCGCACGCCCCCAGGCCCCACCATGACGGTGACCCGGGGAGCGAACATCACGGCCAGGGGCCCGGTGAAGGTGAACGAACCGGCCTCACGCCGCCCCTCGCTCGGTGTGAAACCCACCCCGCCCAGGGTCCACGAACCGTCGATGCTGAGCCCCTGCATCGAGACCACGCCCCGGGCATCGAAACAGAGACGGGCTACGCGCACCCGCACGGGCAGACCGCCCCCCGAAACCATCGCGCTGCCCTGAAAGACATTGCTGGCGGCGTCGAACGTCGCCCACGGCACGTGCACCTTGAGGCCGCCGGGCTCGGTGAGCGTGAAGGGCTTGTCGATGCTGGCCGCCAGCACCGCGAGCGTGCGCCGATGACGCGCCACCACGACCCGGAGCGCAGCGGGCTGGGCATTGACCAGCGTCAGCGTGCCAGACCGGGTGTTGCCGCGCTGCCCTGCCGTGATGGCGACAGGGAACCCCGCCACCGGCCAGGTGTCGGCCAGGGCCGGCGCAGCTTCCCAGAGCAGCCCCATGGCCACGACCGCGACCAGCAACCCGAGCACGCGCCTCGAGAAGGCGCCCGAAGCCACGCGCCGCGAAAGGGCCTTCAGGAACCTGTGCCCCACCGCCGCCGACGTCACCCCGCTGGCGACCCCATCCTCCGGTTCTGACCACGCCATCTTCAGCCCCATCACTGCTCCGACCACGCCGATGGGATGCGCACCATCGCCCGTCCGCGCTTGTTCACCACCACATTGGTGAATCCGATGGCGGTCTTCCGCTGGCAGAAGAACCCGATACGACCCCGCTCCGGTCCACCCTGCGGCGGCAGTGCGATATCAGGCGAGCGCCACGACGGGCCGTCTACGAAGGTCGTGATCTTCCCCCCTTCACCGCGGCGCGGCTCGAGGCGCGTCACCGTGATGAACAGCACGCGATGCTCGCGATCGAACAGGTCGTGATCTTCCACCGACACCTTGATGCGCCAGAAACCGAACGGCAGGTCGCGACGCACGGTGCGTGAGCCGTCGGCGCTGGTGACCACTTCACGAGGCTCCACCGTGATGAACGGATTGGTGAGCTCGTTCCCCTGATCGACGGTGAGCGGAGTCGACATGGCGCTCGCGCCGGGAAGCAATGTCCAGTTGTATCCGCGGGCCCGCATGAGACAGGGCTGCACCACCGCTCCCGTGAGGCGGTCGAACGCGTGCTGCGGCGTGATCGACACGGCATAGGCCTGCGTATCGTCGGAGCGCACAACGAGACCAAACCCTCCGTAGCCGTAGTAGGCCACCACCGCCTCGAGATCGTAGTCCTTCCACCACGTCTTGCCCGCCTGGACCAGAACCACCTCGGGATCCTCGGCGCTGACCCCGAGGAACCCGAACTGATCGATGACGCTGAACTCGCGCTTGGGCTCACAGGTCCACGCCTCACGACTCGTTCCAGGCTGCCCGTCCTGATTGAAGTCCTCGAGGAAGTACTGACGGTACACGTTCACCATCATCTGGCGCGTGCTCTTGAGGCTCAGGCTGTCATCGTAGGGATTGGTGGGGCTGTCGTCCGGCGACAGAGAGCGGGCCGCAAGGTTCACGAAGCCCGCTGGCACCGGGCGGCCGTCGTACGACGGCACGGCGCTCTCGCCCGCGTGGTTGTTCGTGGCGTGCACGGCCTTGCCGGCATCGAAGGTGAGCGTGGCGTTCACCCGTTCTGCGTCGATGTAGCTGTAGGGATAGCCCTCATGCCAGTCAGGATCGTACATGAGGCGATCGATGGCGCTCTGCTGAAGGGCCGAGATGGCGGCGCCGTTGCGCATGCCATGAACCGCCGCTCGGCTCAGCTGGAAGTGCTCGGTCTGCAGCCCGGCATGCAGCATGAGGAAGAGCGTGAGCACGCTGCTCACCAGCGTGACCACGAGGATGTAGGCACGTCTTCGCGCGCGGTGCATCGCCCTCACCACTCATTCTTCCCTGCGTCGATACGGGCGGGAGGAACAGGAACGGGAAGCGGCATCTTCAGCGGTCCGGGATCTCGGAACGTGGAGTTCCACGAGCGATAGAGACGAGTGAATGTGGAGCGGGTGGTCGGTCCCCCCTCGACGCGCGTGTCGTCTCGCCGCGCCGTGATGAAGAGCGCGTACGTCTCGATGGGTTCGTTGTCCGACCAGGTGAGACGGCGATGCAGCACCGTGGGCATGAAGCGCTCGATGTTGCGCGACACCACCTTGGGACCCGCCGTTCGAACCCACCCACCAACGGCGGGCGCCTGGCCGTCACAGAGGGCCACCAGCGAATCCGGGTCAACCGGCGCGTGCACCTCTCCCCCGTCGGCGCGCGCCACGTCGAGCTCTTGCACCAGCCGCTGCCCCGCCCGCTGAAACGTGACCCGCACCGAGGTCCAGACGGGAACCGCGGTGCGGGGGTGAATCTCGAACCGGCCGCTGTGGGGGTCACGAGCACGGGGCAGCGCGATGGCCGTGAGCCCGTGCGCCGGGCTCTCGGGGATCGGCGCGGGCTCGGGCGAGACATCGGCATCGAGCTCCAGGGGCGCAACCGCTCTGCCTTCAGACATCGCCGTCGCCAGGCGCAGATCGCTCTCCGCCACGTCGGCCGCCATCGACACGTCGATGACCTCGCTCTCCATGGTGCGGGTCATCACCTTGTCATTGAGCACACGGAACCGAAGCGAGTCGACGAACATGGTCTCGACGGCGAGAATCACCAGCATGCTCAAGCCGAGCGCCAGCACCGTCTCGAAGAGGCTCATGCCGCGTGACCTGCTCATCGAACCCACACATGCGGTTGCGAGGTGGGCTCCGGCGAAGGCGGAGGCGGGTTGGCCACCAGCGGATACGACACGATGCTGTCGACGACGCTCTCGTCGGGCCCTTGCCGTCCGACCCATCGAACCCGCACCGAGACCTTCCGGATGTACGAAGGTGCAGGCGCGCCAGCCACCGGCGTGTAGCGCGCCGACCAGTGGTACGTGATGCCATCGACCACGCGCACGCCCTCCCGATCGACGGGCAACTTCTCCCCATTCTGCCCCATGGCCGCCTCTCCCAGCAGGTGCTGGGCAATCTCGCGCGCCATCTCGTTCTCGAAGGTGTCCCGGCTTCCTCTCACCGTGGCCACCTGAAGCGAAGCCACGGCCAGGTACACCGCCGCCAGTATCACCACCGAGGCCACGATCTCATACAGCGTGAACCCTCGTGAGGGCGCGCGCCCGGACGTCCTCCCCCTCACGTGATGCTGGCCTGGAGGTTCAAGATGGGCGCGGCCAGGGCGATGACGATGCCGCCCACCACCACGGCTATCATGGTGATGAGCGCGGGTTCGAGCAGCGAGAGCAGCTTCTTGATGCGGCTCTCCGCGCGGGTCGAGGTGATCTCGGCCACCTTGGCGAGCATGACGCCGATCTGCCCCGTCGACTCTCCGGCCCGCACCATGCCGAGGTAGCGATCTTCGAGCAGGTGCTCGCTCTGCATCAGCGTGCTCAGGGGCGTACCCGCGCGCACCCCCTCGCTGAGCCGCCCCAGCCGCTCTGCCAGGACGATGTTGCCGCACGCCGCCGCCGCCAGGCTCACCGCATCGTGGATCTTGATGCCGCGGTCATACAGCAGCCCCAGGGTCTGACAGAACGTGGCCATGGCCAGATCGCGCACCACCGAACCGATGGGACCGAGCCGCAACGTCACCGCGTCGCGCAGGCGCTGCCCCCGTTCTGTTCGCCCGAACGAGATCAGCAGCGGAACCCCGACCACGAGCAGCATCGCGGTGAGGGCGCTGATGGCGGTGCTGTAGCGCCCGAGCATCAAGAAGAAGCGCGTCGGCGCGGGAATAGCCACATTGAGCTGCTCGTAGATGGCGGCGAAGCGCGGCACGACGAATACCACGAGGGCGAACACGATGAGAAAGGCCATGCAGGCCACCACGAACGGGTACGCCGCGGTCTGTGTCACCGTGTTGCGCAGCCCATCGATGCGCTCGAAGTGACGGCTCAGCTGGGACAGGGAGGTGGCCAGCCCTCCGCTCTCCTCTCCGGAGCGAACGAGGGCGGGAAAGATAGCGGGAAACGTGTTCGGACGTCGCTCGAGACACGCCGAGAGCGGGGACCCGGCACGCACCTCTTCAGTGATGTCGCGCAGCTCGCGCATGAACGGCGTGTCGCCGCTGGTGGCATAGCTGCCCAGTGCCGTGGGCAGCGCGATGCCGGCGTCGAGCACCACCGAGAGCTCGTAGGCGAATGCCGCCAGATCCTGCACGCTCGCGCTGGCTCCAGTCGATTTCGCAGACGCCGTCTGCTCGACCTCGATGCGCACCACGATGAGGTCGCGCTGCGCAAGCAGGCGCTGGGCCTCGTCGCGGTCGACGGCCTCGATCACATCGCGGATCACCGCGCCACCTTCAGCGTGTGCCGTGTACGAGAAACGAGCCATCTCTCTCCTTCGGTCTCACCCGCGCGAGGGCGAGGGCGTCAGAAATCCTCGGTGATCTTGATGATCTCCTCGAGGGAGGTCTCCCCCTCGAGCACCTTCACCACGCCGCTGGTGCGCAAGGTGCGAAGACCCGTGCGCAGTGCGGCCTCACGCATCTCGACCAGGCTGGGGGGGCGATCCCGGATCTCGTCGAACAGGGCGCGGGTATCGAGGATCTCGTACACCGCGGTACGACCGCGATATCCGAGGTTGCGGCAAGCGCCGCATCCCCCCGCGCGATACACCGTCACCTGCTCAGGCAGCGTGGCGCGCAGGCGGGGATCGAACATCACCGCCTCGATCTCGGCACGGGTCACGGTGGTGGCCACCCTGCACGACACGCACAGCCGGCGCACCAGGCGCTGCGCGAGCGCCAGGCGCAGGGTGGCCGACACGAGGTACGACGCGAGCCCCATGTCGAGCAGGCGCGTCACCACCGAAAGTGCATCATTGGTGTGGATGGTGCTCAGCACCAGGTGGCCCGTGAGGGCCGCGCGCACCGCGATCTCAGCCGACTCCTTGTCGCGCATCTCGCCGATCATCACCACGTCCGGATCGTGACGCAAGATGGAGCGCAGGCCTGTTGCGAAGCTGTATCCGATGTCGGGACGCACCGCCGACTGGCACACCCCCACCATCTTGTACTCGACCGGATCTTCCACGGTGATCACCTTGCGATCGGTGGTGGCGATCTCCTTGAGCGCGGCGTACAGCGTGGTCGACTTTCCGGATCCGGTGGGTCCGGACACGAGGACCATGCCGTTGGGACTGGCCACGGCCTTCTCGAACAGGCCCAGCAGGTCGGCGGGAAACCCGAGCTTGCGGATGTCGAGCACCACGTTCGACTTGTCGAGGATGCGCAGCACCACCCCTTCGCCAGCGGCAAAGGGCATGGTCGAGACGCGGAACTCGGCCACGCGATCGCCATGCCGAAAGGTGAGACGGCCGTCTTGTGGCACGCGGGTCTCGGTGACGTCTAGGTTCGAGAGCACCTTCACGCGGGCGATGATGGCGTCGTGCATGGCGCGGGGCGGACCATCGTAGGCGTGGAGCACGCCGTCGATGCGGTAGCGCAGCGACGAATGGTTCGGATACGGCTCGAGGTGGATGTCACTCGCGCCCAGGGCCATCCCCTGCTGCAGCAGATAGCGCACAAGTCGCACCACCGGCGCGTCCGGATCTTCGACGGCGGCGGCGGCGACCGGTCCGCCAGCCTGCTGACCCACATCGCTGATGAGCGCACCGATGGCCTGCGAGAGCTGCTCGGTCGACTCATAGGCACGTCGCACCGCCTGCTCGATCTCGCTCTTGAGCGCCACCGCCGGCGCCACGCGAAGGCCGGTCTCCATCTCGAGGGCGGCGATGGTGTCGAGATCCCACGGGTCGGCCATGGCCACCCGCAGCACCCAGCCATCGATGTCGTACGGCAGCATCGCGCGCTCGCGGCACGCGTCGGCGGTGCGCAGCCCAAGCGCTTTCGGGGCGGGTTCGATGGTGTCGAGCGCCACCTGGGGCAGCCCGTACAGCGTCTCGAGCAACGAACGCATCTCATCGGCGGTGACCAGACCCGCATCAACGGCCTGCTGGGGAAGCGCGGCCAGCGGATAGGGGCCCGGTTCAAGAGAGACGCGAGACATCGCGGGGTGGGCACGAAGCGTGGTGAGCAGCGGATGGGTGTCGAGCAGCACGTGAACGCCCCCTCAATCGACGCCGGTCAGCGAGAGGCCACACGCCACCTCGCCGCCGGCCGTCTGCAGCCGCGACTTCTCGAGGGTCACCACCGGCAGCGAGAGCTCGCGCTCGAGTGCCTCGACCAGCGGCGCTCGACCGGCGTGCCGCCCGCTCAGCACGAGATCGACGGGCGTGATCTCGCACGAGAGGGTGCGCAGCCGGAGCCATGTCACCGCAGAATGGACCTGCCTGGCGATGAGGGAGAGGGTGACCGCGTCTTCGAAGGCCGGATCGCCCGGCCCCACGGGCGCCAGATCGACCTCGCGCGACATGACGAGCGTGCCCTCGCTGCAGGCCCAGATGAGGGCGTGGCTGTCCCCGATGTGCACGGCGGCATGCACGCCGCGCGCCATGTCTGGGCGCTCCCACAGAAGCCAGCGCAGCAGCGAGCGCGCCGGAACCTCGAGCTGGCGATTCTCCCATCGCGCGGCGAACGGCTCGAGCAGCGTCACAATCGCCTTGATGCCCCCGTTCGACGCCAGGGTTGCGAACCAGGCGCGCTTTCCCGGGCTCAGGCTTGTGACGCGGGCTTCACTCGAGAACAGCGACCACGCTTCGGAGCGGTACGGCAGATACTTGTTGAGCCGCGAGGCAAGGGCGATCTCGGCCTCGCCCTTCTTGAGATCGGGCAGCTCGACGAGACGCGACCACACCTGGGGATTGGGCAGCGAGACCGCCATGGCAACGTCGGGAGAGATGGGTGCCAGCGCCTCGCGCAGGCGTTGACGTGCTTCATCGGGGCCTTGCCAGCGAAGGTCGGTGAGACGTTCAACCCGTTCCCCGTCTGTAGAGATCTGTGCAAGGCGAGCACCTGAAGAGAGCAGCTCGAGTCCGATGACACTGCGGGTCCGGGTAGGCATGCCGATGGGCTTCGAATCGTCCGACCGCATCTCCTCCGGCCCCGCTCGTGCACCCGCCACGGCGCACGAGCGGGAGAGGTCTCATCAGGCCGCGACCTGCGGAT
>RGZZ01000259.1 GCA_010028905.1 Pseudomonadota bacterium
CTCGAGCGCATCGAGGCCCCCGAATCGAGCAGGGCCTGCACGAAGTGCAGACCGACGAAGCCAGTGCCGCCCGTCACCAGGACGCGCATCTATGTCCGCACGGCCGATCGCGCGGCGGCAGCTTCGGTCGCAAGCGCCACAAGGCGGCTGCGGATGCCGGAAGCGTCGAGCCCCATGTCGGCGCGCACGTTCTCGAGCTTGCCGTAGCAATCCGGGAAGCGATCGGGCAGGCCGATCTTCCAGGCCTGGATGCCGTCGATGGCAGTCACCGCCTCGTGCAACCCCCAGGCGTCGTGCGCCACCACCATCTGCGTGTGCGCGAAGGCGTGAAGCAGCGGCGCATCGATGGGTTTGATGGTGTGCAGGTAGATCACGTTCACATCGAGTTCGCGACAGGCGTCGAGCACCACGGTGACCAGGGTTCCGGAGGTGACCACGGTCTGGGTCGCGGTGGCGCTCTGGCGCAGCACGATGCCCTTCCCGAACTCGATGGGCAGGGCCGGATCGAGCTGCACCGGCAGATCGCTGAGGCGGAAGTAGGTGGTCACCGCGCTGTCGTAGCGCGCGCGCAGCAGGATGTCGAGCTCGCGCTCGCTGGCGGGGCAGACGATCTCCATGTGCGGGAGCATGCGCAGGATGGCCAGATCGGTGTAGCAGTGGTGGGTGGCGCCGTCCCAGGCGTAGTCGAAGCTCGAGCCGCATGTGACGATGTTGGCGGGGTGGTGGTTGTAGCAGAGATCGAGCTTGATCTGCTCATAGCTGCGCTCGGTGAGGAACGGCGCGATGGTGTGGGTGAAGGGGATGTAGCCCTGCGAGGAGAGGCCGGCGGCCACGCTGATGATGGTGTTCTCGCAGATGCCGAGGTTGTAGAAGCGATCGGGGAAGGCCGCCTGGAAGTCGCGGAACAGGAAGTGGCTGATGTCGCCCACCAGCACGAGAACGCGCGGATCGGTGTGCGCGAGGGCCGTCACGGTGTCCTTAAACTGTCGCCGCATCGATCTCCTCCAGGATGGCGCGCAGCTCGTCCGGGCCGGGCGAGCGCCGATGCCACGCGAAGTAGTCGGTGAGCGTCGCCGCGCCGTGCCCCTTGCGGGTGTTGGCCACGATGACCTTCACGGTCGTCTGGGGCTGCAGCAGCGCGGCGCGCAGGGCGTCGACGTCGTGCCCGTCGACCTCGTGCACCTCGCACCCGTGGGCCGCGAAGATGGCCGCGGGATTGCGTATCTGCAGCGAGCGCCCTTGCGACTGGTTGTTGTCGTACACGATGGTGAGCGTGTCGAGCGCGAGGTTGCAGGCCACCATGACGGCTTCCCACACCGAGCCCTCGTTCGCCTCGCCGTCGCCCACCAGGGTGTACACCCTGCGCCCGCTGCTTCGCATCTTCTGGGCCATGGCCATGCCCACCGCGATGCCGATGCCGTGGCCGAGTGAGCCGGTGGAGGCTTCGACGCCGGGAACCTTGGGGTGGTGCGGATGGCAGCCCAGCTTCGAGGGCGCGCTCCCGAAGCCGCGCAGGTCATCGGCGCTGATGTAGCCCAGGTGCGAGAGCACGCTGTACAGCCCCAGCGACGCATGCCCCTTGCTGAGCACGAAGAGGTCGCGCTCGGGCCAGTCCGGGCGGTTCGGGTCGTGGCGCATGACGCTGTAGATGGCGTACAGGCACTCGACCACCGAGAAGCACGAGGGGATGTGCCCGTGGCCGCTCGCGGATGAGGCCTCGACGATGACCCGACGGATCTGTCGGCAGGCGTCGCTCATTCGATCACCGCGTACGACACGCGGGCGGTCATGGGGTATCGCTTGAGGCGCAGCCCACGGGTTCCCAGCGTCTCCATGAGGGCCACGGTCTCCCCAGGGAAATACTCGTCGCACAGCTCATCGAACACCAGAACGCTTCCCCGGAAGAGACGGGGCGCGATGGTCTCGAGCACCGCCCGTGTCGGGCGGTAGATGTCCATGTCGAGGATGGCCATCGAGAACAGGGTCTCCGGGTGGCGCTCGAGGTAGGCGGGCAGCGTTTCGGCGGCGTCGCCCTTCACCAGCTCGAAGCGCTTGATGTGCGACATGGGGTTGAGCGCTTCTTGCAAGGACAGGATCTGCTCGAGGGTGGCCTCGTATCCCGCGGGCACGCTGAACGAGCCTTCGCCTGTGCCAGAGAGCGCTCCGTCGACCTGCGCGCTGAAGCCCCGCGCGCCCTCGAAGGTGTCGAAGCCGATGATCTTGCGGTGGCGATTGAACGGTTCGAGGATGCCGCGAAGCGCTTCCATGAGCGAGAGCGTCTGCCCCCAGCGAACGCCGAACTCGGCGATGACCCCGTGGGTGTCTACGATCTGCTTGTACACCTCGTAGAAGAAGAGCACGCGCGACAGCGACTTCGAGGTGAGGAACAGCCCGAGGTTGGGCAGCAGCTCGTCGCGGGGGATGGGGGCCTCGGCGAGAAGCTGGGCGAGCCGTGCCGAGGCGTCCTTCTCTGAGCTGTTCGAGAGAACGATGGCGTCGTGCTGCTGTGTCTTGTGCATTGCGTCTCCTGGCGTGCTGCTGGCGCCGCCGTGTGGGGCGCGGCGGGTTGCGTGAACTTCCCCTGGCTCTTTGAGCGTTCCTTCAGCCTTTCTCTCGGGTGGCGCTTCAGGCGTTGGCGTCGCAGGCCGTGGGTCCCGTATCCCACCCGGGGTCGGGGGCGTGCGCCTCACGGAACGGCGTGATGGCCTCCGCGTCTCGGGCGCGGTGCTCGACGCTGTAGTCGGTCTCGGGATCGTAGAAGATGATGCTGCTGCCGCTGTGCTCGAAGCGGAACGGAACGTGGATGAGCTTCGACAGGCGCTCTTTGACGCGCGTCTGGTCTGCGGGCTCGACGTACAGCAGGATGAAGCCTCCACCACCCGCGCCGATGACCTTTCCGCCTCGCGCGCCCAGGCGACGGGCTTCGGTGTAGATCTCCTCGATCTCCGGGTTTGAAACCATGGGGCTGAGGCTGCGCTTGGCCTGCCACGCCTCGTGGAGCAGGTCGCCGAAGCGGGGGAGGTCGCGGGCAGCGAGGGCCGCCACGCCGTCATCGGTGAGCTGCATCAGCGAGCGCAGGTGGGCCTCGTTGCGATCGACGTCATTGGCGTAGCTGCCGGCGATGTTCGAGGCGGTGCGCTTGATGCCGGTGAAGAAGAGCATGAGACGGTCGTTCAAAGCGTCGAGGGCGTCTGGCGCCACGGTCATGGGGCGCACCGTGAACTGGCCGCTGGTGTGGAACTGCACGTGGTTGAAACCGCCGTAGGCGGCCAGCACCTGGTCTTGCGAGCCCACGGTCTCCTTCAGGCGCTCCTGTTCGAGCCAGATGCTCTCGGTGGCGAGATCGTGGCGGCTGGGGATGCGCCCCTTGAGCGCGTAGAGGGCGTTGAGCAGCCCCACCGTGAACGCCGAGCTCGACCCCACGCCGCCGCGCGCGGGGAGGTCGCCGTCGTGGCTGATGGCCACGCCCCGCTCGATGTCGAGATGGCGCATGACCTCGCGCACTGCCGGGTGCAAGACCTCGTCGATGAGGTTGGGGGTCTCGATGCGCGAGTATGCGATACGGTGGCGGTGGTCAAAGAACGGGGGCAGGTAGCGACACGAGATGTAGCAGTACTTGTTGATGGTGGTGGCGAGCACCGCGCCCCCGTGCGCGCGGTACCAGGCCGGGTAGTCGGTTCCGCCGCCGAAGAACGAGATGCGGAAGGGGGTGCGGCTGATGATCATAGGCCCGTCTTCTTCTTCGCGGAGGGGGGCTTTCCTCGGGAGGGCCCTGAGGAAGGCGCTCGATGTCTCGGTTTGAGCCCCATCTGTGGGGAATCGAGGGCCCTGCGTCGTCCGGGGAGGATGGGGTGCGCGGAGAGGGGAAGCAACGGCCGTGTTCCAGACGTTTGCCGATAGCGACTTCCGCCGCATGCTGGGCCTCGACGACGGGGCCCCCCTTCCCACGGGGTTCGAAGATGATCTCGCCGCGCTCGATTCGCGCCATCGAGACGCCACCCCCGCTGAGCGTGAGGCCTATGTGCTCATGCTGCTCAAGCGCATGGCCGAACCGTCGAGCCGACGCACGCCGGAAGAGAACCTGGCGGCCTGGGAGCGAGGGTGGTCTGAGAACCTGGCGCTCATCGAGCGCGATGGGGTCACCGAGGCCAGCCTGACGCCTCGCTACAACCGCCCCAAGCGCTATCTGCGCTGCGAGGGCCGCCTGCTGGTGTGCGAGAACCCGCACCTCGAGCACGCGCTCTTCCGGCACATGCGCGCCATTGTCTTCGAACGGTGGCTGCGGCCGTTCGACGGCGTCATCGAGATCGGATGCGGCAGCGGGCAGAACGTGCTGGCCCTGGCGAAGGCCTTCCCGGAGAAGCGCATCGGCGGCTTCGACTGGACCGCGGCCTCGAACCGCATCGTCGCGCGCATCGGCGAGGCGGTGGGGCGCCCCATCGAGGCGCGCCGCTTCGACGTCACCGCGCCCCCCGACGATCTCACGCTCGCCCCATCGACCGCGCTGCTCACGGTGCACGCGCTCGAGCAGATCGGTGAACGCCACGATGGGTTCGTCGACTTCGTCCTGCGCGCGCGCCCCGCGCTGGTGGTGAATGTCGAGCCCGTGCTCGAGCTCTACGATCATGACGATCTGCTCGACTACCTGGCCTGGTCGTACTCGGTGCGTCGCGACTATCTGGCGGGCTACTACACCCGCCTGCGTCAGCTCGAGGGCGAGGGGCGCGTCGAGATCGTCGCGCTGCAGCGCACCCGCCTGGGGGGCGAGATACACGAGGGCAACACCCTGCTCATCTGGCGCCCGCGCTGACGCGCGCGCCGGCTCAGGTGATCGAGCGCCACCAGTCGAGCAGCTCGCGCAGCGTCTGCTCGAAGGCGATCTCCGGTTCCCAGCCTGTCTCGTCGATGAACTTCGAGCAGTCCGGGATCTGCAGGGTGACATCGCTCGGGCGAAGCAGGGCCGGGTCGACCTCGACCTTGATCTCGTCTCTCTTCGGGCTCAGGCTGATGAGCATGTCGAGCATGTCGCCGATGCGCATGGTGCGGTTGCCGCCGATGTTGTAGGCCTCGCCCGGCGTGCACCTGCGCACCAGGGTGTAGTAGGCGCGCACGGCGTCGCGCACGTCGGCGAAGGTGCGAACGCTGTCGAGGTTGCCCACGCGCAGCACCGGAGGCTGCTTGCCCTTCTCGATGAGCGCGATCTGGCGCGCGAAGTTGCACTCTGCGCTCATCATCGTGCGGCGCGGTCCGGTGTGGGTGAACATGCGGGTGCGAATGGCGCGGATGCCGTACGACTGGAAGTACTGGTAGGCGATCATGTCTTCGCCCACCTTGCCCACGGCGTAGGGGTTGGCGGGTCGGAAGGCGTTCGTCTCCTTGATGGGAACCTCGTCCGGTTTCACCTGCCCGTACACCTCGCTGCTCGAGCAGACATGGATGACGGGGTCGTACCCTTCCTTCTGCTTGAGGATGCGCACGGCCTCGAGCAGGTAGAGCGTGCCGATGGTGTTCACCTGAATGGTGATGGCGGGGTTCGAGAACGAGTCGGTGACGTAGCTCTGCGCGGCCAGGTGAAAGATGTAGTCGGGTCGATGCTCGTCGAGCACGCGCAGCGTGGCCGACAGGTCGAGCAGATCGACGGGCGCCAGGGTGATGCGGTCGAGCACGTGCTCGACACGGCGCATGTCCTCGGTCCAGCGGTATGTGCCCACGAGCTGCTCGCCCCGCTCGAGCACGTAATCGGCGAGATGGCTGGCCACGAAGCCAGCCACGCCGGTCACCAGGTTCTTCACCATTCTACAAACCTCACATCGTTCTCCGCGGCCGACACGTACGGCTTCTCCGTGGCTTCGACCATGACGGTGTCTTTCATGAACTGCGCCCGGTGCGCCACGCGGGGCTCGATGACGATGCGCCCGCCCTTCTCGAGGTGGATGGTGGCGCGCTCGTTGCTGTCGAGGTCGATGAACTCATAGATGGCCTCGCCCTCGAGCAGGTAGAACATCTCGCGATAGTGGTGGTAGTGGTTGCCCAGCACGTTGCCCTGGGTGATGCGAAGTATCTTCACCTGTTTCGCGTCGAAGTCGCCATTGAACATGGCGGTGATGGTGCGCCGCTCGTCAGAATGGGCCGGTTCGATCTTGCAGTGCTCTACGCGCATGCCAACCTCCTGGGAATTGGGTGTAGTTATGCTCCAGCAGGCCCGGTTAGTCCTCTCCCTCCGAGACGCGGCACGGTGCCAGGAAGAGAACGGGCGGGCCCCGTAACCTTGCCACGAGACGTGGCGGGCTCGCCCTTGTCTGGCTGGCTGAGCACACCACCCCGAGAGGCAGTGACCACAGGTGACCCTCGCCCGCATCCGCCACTACATGGGTCTCGGCGTCACGAGAAAGTTCGTGGCCACGTTCGCCACGCGCCTGCTGCTGCTCGCGCTCGGCCTCGTGAACGTGGTGCTGACGGCCCGCCTTCTCGGGCCCGAGGGCAGGGGAGCGCTGGCGGTCGCCCTCACCACGGTGGCGCTGGGGGTGCAGCTCGGCTGCCTCGGCCTGCCCCAGGCCAACGCCTATTTCGCCGCCCGCGATCGTCGCCAGCTGGGGGCGATTCTCGGCAACGCGCTGGCGGTGAGCCTGGTTCTCGGCACCACCATCTCGCTCGTGTCTCTCGTCCTGGGGGGATTCGCGCCGAAGGCCGCCCCGCTGTCGGGCCCCCTGCTGTGGGTGGCCCTGCTCTGGATTCCCGTGCAGCTCTGGTTCACCATGCTGCAGAGCACGATGCTGGGCCTCGATCGCCTCGGCGAGTACAATGCCCTCGACCTCTGGCAGCGCGGCTCGTTCACGGTCATCGTCGCCCTGCTGCTGCTCACCGGTCACGTCAGCAGCCTCACGGTCTTCACCTGGGCGTTCGTCGTCTTCGTCCCGGTCTGCCTCTGGGCATCGGTGAAGCTCGCCCGCGCCTGCCCCTCGGGCCTCACCCTGTCGCGCCCCATGCTCACCGCGTCGCTCGACTACGCCTACAAGATCTGGCTGGGCAACCTCAGCGCCTTCGTCGTGGTGAACGCCGACCTCATGCTGGTCAGCGCCATGCGGGGCACCCGCGAGGCGGGCTGGTACTCGGTCGATGCCTCCATCGCGTCGAGCGTGATGTTCGCCATCCAGGCCATGTCGTCGGCGCTCTTTCCCACCCTGGCCGAGGCTGACTCGTTCGAGGAGCGGTGGCGGGTGACGCGCAAGGCCCTGCTTGCGAGCCTGGGTGTCAGCGCC
>RGZZ01000260.1 GCA_010028905.1 Pseudomonadota bacterium
CACGAGCGTGGGGGTGGCTGAAGGCGAGGTGGTGGTTCTCCAAGACCCCCGCGACTTCGCGCGCATGAAGCGCGGCGCCATTCTCGTGGCCCCCGCCACCGACCCTTCGTGGACGCCGCTCTTCACCCTCGCGGCCGGCGTGGTCACCGAGATCGGTGGCGCCCTGTCGCACGCCTCCACCGTGGCCCGGGAGTACGGCCTGCCAGCCCTGGCCAACGTCAAGGACGCCACCCGACTGCTGCGCGAGGGCGAGCGGGTGCGGCTCAACGCCACCGCGGGGTGGGTCGAGCGGGTCGCGAATCCATCGAACTGAGCCGACACGCTGTGAACGCGAGCAGCGATTCACCAGAAAAGAGAGCGAGCACGTGACGACCGCCCCGCTGACACGTGAGCGATACGCTCTGATCGGCGCCATCTTGATGGGGGTGAAGTACAACCTCGATCGACTGGTTGCGGGGGTGTGGAACCGTCCATGGAGCCTCGAGACCGACCTCTTCCCCGGCGCGGGGCGCCCGCTCTACGCGGTCTTGGGCAACGGCGCCGACGTGGGCTTCTACCGCACCATGCTGCTCATGGCTCACCATCCGGCGGCTGCGCGACGCGGCGCTCGACGGCGCGTGGGCGTTTCTGTTCTTCGTCCCCTTCGTGAACCTGCTGTTCTTCACGCTGCTGTGCGTCGCGCCATCGCGATCGGTTGATCTTCACGGCCCGTTTCGTCACCCGTGGCTCTCGGCCATCATCCCCCGCAACGTGTGGGGCAGCGGCGCGGTCGCCGTCTGCCTGGTCACCGTGCCGTCACTTCTGGTCGTGGCCGCAGGTACAAACGTGCTAAAGCTCTACGGCTGGCTCACCATCCGGCGGCTGCGCGACGCGGCGCTCGACGGCGCGTGGGCGTTTCTGTTCTTCGTCCCCTTCGTGAACCTGCTGTTCTTCACGCTGCTGGGCGCCTTGCTGCTGATCGCTGCAGTGGAAGGCGCCGTCTGCGTTCTCATGGCGGCTCCCCTGGGATACGGCCTGGGGCTCGTCGGCTCGATCTTCGGCTACGCCGTGGCGTCGGCTCGGTGGCGTGGCGTCGACAAGTCGCTCGCAGCCGCCGCCCATGCAGGAGTGGTCGCCCTATGCCAGCATCGAACCGGCCTACCTGTACGACTACCTCACCTCAGAGCGCGGACAGTTCGATCTCACCCCGCTGCCCAACGGCGGAACCCATCTGCAGGGCACCACGTGGTATCGCCATCGGCTCTGGCCCCTCCCCTACCGGATGCCCATCTCCGATCAGGTTCTGCACGCCATCCACCGTCGGGTGCTCGAGCACGTGAAGCGTGAGGCGGAGCAGCAGCATCGGCCCGAGGGCCACCCGTAGCTCCTCGGCGATACCTCCGGCAGGCCCTCTCGACACGCGTGACTAATTGCTCAGCAACAGGGCGGTCTTGACTGCTCGATCACATCCGCTCGGAGGCTTGCCATGAACCGCACCCCCCTCATCCGCACCCTCGCCGCTGTCGCGCTCATCTGCGCCACCCTCGGCACGGCTCTGGCCGTCACCCGCGTACCTCCCGACCCTCGCGGCGTCAAGGTGGTGAACGCACTCGTCGAGGCGCTCAAGATTCAAGACCCCGTCGCGCGCGAAAGAGCCGTCGTTATGCTCGTGCACGCCAACCTGCTCACCCGCGACCGCCAGCATCTCGCACCCAACATCGAGCAGTTCTCATACAAGAAGGCCGTGGGCGCCATCGGCCTCTACCCCGTTCCCGTGACCATCACCGAGGTGCACCAGGGAAATGACGTGACCATCGGCTTCCAGGAGACCGCCCAGCGCGGGCGCATCGACAAGTACTTCGTGGCCAAGAGCCAGGGACGTCCGGCGCCCGTGGGGGTCTTCTTCCCGGCCGACGGCAGCGAGCCGAAGATCGAGAACTTCGGCAGCCTCTGACCCGAGTCACGCGATGCGAACGCCATCTGCCATGCGTCGACCACGGCCGATGGGGGCCCTGGTGGCCACCCTGGTGGCAGCGATGCTGCTGCTGTTGCCTGCAGCACCGGCGGCGGCGGGGCCTGAGCGTGTCCATGAAGTGGTGGCGGTCACCCAGCGCCTCTTCTACTACGACATCCCTCCCACGGCGTATCTGAAGGCGCGGCGGGCCGCGGCCGACGCCGCGGGAGAGATGTCGGCCGGCGCGGTGGTGTCCGATTTCGGCGCGCGCGAGCTCGAGGCCGCCGTGGCCGCCATCGTTGCGCGTCATCCGGAACAAGCCGAAGCCATCGTCACCGCCTCGATACGTGGCTTTGTCGAGGGTTTGAACGACCCGTACACCACGTGGCTGAGCGCGCAAGACAAAGCCATGCTCGAGGCCCAGCAGTCGGGCAAGGCGTTCACCGGAATCGGTATCGAGGTCGCGCCCGACCCGCGGGGGCTGCGCGTTGTGGCCTCACTTGAAGGATCGCCCGCACGCGGGGCGGGCCTGCGCCCGGGTGATCGCATCGCTGCCGTGAACGGCACCTCTCTCGTGGGAATGGGGCTCTATCGCGCGTCAGATCTGCTGCTCGGGCCGCTGGGCAGTGCCGTCTCCCTCTCTGTCGAGCGCGATGGCGCGCAACGGTCGATTCGCCTCGAGCGCGCTAGCCTCGTCATCCCTCCCGTGCGGGCGGGCATCGTCGAACGCGGCGGGTTACCCGTCGGCTATGTGCGCATCGCCATCTTCGGCCCGCAGACCGGCGAGCAGACCAAGGCCGCGCTGCAGCGCCTGGCGGCACAGAACCCCCGAGGCTGGATCATCGACCTGCGCGACAACCCCGGCGGTACCCTCTCGGCGGCCCTCGACATCGCTGGGCTGTTCGCACCAGGCCAGGTTCTGCTACGCGTGTCGAAGCGTGGCGGAGCCGAGGAGGCTCGCCAGGCGCCCGGCGTTGCGGCGCGCGTGACGAAACCGGTGGTGGTGCTCATCAACGGAGGAACCGCCAGCAGCAGCGAGGTGCTTGCGGGCGCGTTGCGCGACCTCGGCATCGCGACCCTTCTGGGCGGGCAATCGTTTGGAAAGGGCGTGATACAGTCGATGGTTCCCCTGCACGGAGGGGGCGCGCTACGGCTCACCACCGCGCGCTACCGCACCCCCGCAGGTCACGACATCCATGGCCAGGGGCTTGCGCCGGACGTTGAAGCAAAAAGCGAGGGCGACGCCCTCGTGGGGCGCGCCCTCGCCTTGATCAAAGACCGTCTTCGCTGATCAGGCCTCGGTGGCAACGGGGTTGCGCACGATGCGCCGGTCGCCCGTGGCCGACAGCTCGATGTAGCCCGCCCACGGGCGTCCGTCCGGTCGGGTCGACCGGGTGATGCCAGCGCCGCGGATATCGCCCTGCTCGATGAGCGTGGCGATCTGATCCTTGGCCAGCGCAACGGCCTCGGCGTCGACGGGCTCGTAGCTCTTGTGGAACAGCGTGCCATCGGCGTCGAAGGCCACGGTGAGCGAGCCCCCCAGCTGGGTGACGAGGCTCGGCCCGACCTCGGCGTCCTGCGTGTAGTCGTAGCGCACGAAGCTCTCGCCCTTGTCGTTGCTCCAACGCGCCGCGGGCTTCAGGGGAACGTCGCTGGCCACGCCGAGCGCCTCGCGGTTGGCCGCCAGGAAATCAGCCGCCTGTCCGTCAGAGGTGATGGACTGCGCGAGCTTCAGCTTGGGGACCTCGCTGCCCGCGTCGTCGGCGGAGCGGATCTTGCGATCGGCGAAGACCTTCGACAGCAGCGCGACATGGGCCCCACCGAAGTCCTTCTTGTCGGCAGCGATCATGGCGTTGGCCTCGTCGACGAACTTGGCCTTTGAGTTCGGCCCGAGCTCAGCCATGCGCGCCACCAGCTTGGTGGCCACATCACGCGCCCCGCGGATGGCGTCGGCCGGCGTCTTGCCGGCCGCCATCTCCTGGGCGGTGAGACCGTTGAGGATGTCCCAGAACGCTCCGGTGAGCAGGCGGCTGAAGTTGTGGACCTCCGAGCCCAGCTGGTTCTCGTCGGACGGGTTCGAGGGGCAGTCCTTGGGATTCTTGTAGACCAGGCTGTTGTTGGCGTTGCGAATCGTCCACCCCGCGGGCTTCTGGCCATTGAAGTAGGCGTTGTTGATGCCCAGCGAGAGATCTTCGCCCACGTGCGCCAGGAAGTTGTCTTTCTTGAGGTTGCCACCGGTCTGGGCCGCAAGCTTCTCGACCACGGCGTCATCTTGAAGTGACGTGAGCATGCCAGCCATGTCACCGAACGACTCATGCAGCGCGCCGGCCTCGGTGCCAGAGAACCAGCCCATGAGCCCCGGCTTGAGGCCATCGAGGATGGCGTGTCCCGTCTCGTGGCTCACCACATCCATCGACTCGGCCGAGTAGCAGGTCTTCTTGCGGATGGGGTCCTTGCCGTCGAAGAAGTTGGTCGAGCCGTCTGAGCGGGTGTAGTAGGCATTGAAGTCTTCGCCCGCGTGCGGGTGGATGGCCAGCTTGCCGCTGAAGGCCCACTTGATTTCATGGCCCAGCGCCTTCTCGAACATGCGGAGCGTCTTCTCAGTGCTGACAAACGAGGTGGCCTGCTGGTAGCCCGCGGTGCCTGGCGAGAAGAGATAGTTGCCATCAGCGTCCGGCTTCGCAACGTTCTTGTCGCTCATCTGCATGCGCGCATTGCTCATGTTGGTGCCGATGTCAGACCGCGGAACGCTGGTGTCCACATCGGGCATCACCGTGACGTCTTGCGGGTTGTAGCGCACCTTCACCGTGGGGCTGGGGGCCGGTGGCGCGGGCGGCGCGGGTGCGGGCGGCGCGGGAGCGGGCGCGTCTGCCGCGTGGGAAGCAGGAGACGGGGCGGAGCGCTCAACCCGATCGACCGGCTCGTGGTGCGCGGTCTCCACGCTCATGAAGGTCACGGGGGAGAGCCCGGTGGCTCCAAACGCCGAACGGGTGAGGTCGAGGGCTTTGATGTCCATGTTCTGTCTCCCTGATTCGCTCGTGCTCGGCGCAGCGTCCCCGGCAGGTCACGGGGGAGCGGCATCGAGACGACGCGCATAGTCGGCTGGCCTCTGCCAGCACCATAACTATACGCGGGAGACGCCACGGGCGATACGCGTGGCTTGTTAACAGATGGACAACCGCCCGGGTTCAGGACGCCCAGAGCGTGGAGGCACCGCCATGATCGCGCTTGTGATTCACATAGAGCCAGTAGCTGTCGATGAGACGGTTGGTCTGGGGCACGATGGGCGCATACACAGCGCCACAGACCCAGCCGCTGTCTTCGCGGCGCGCCCAGACCACCCGCAGGGGCATGTCGTCGGTGCGACGATCGAACTGCACGCGGCACGAGATGTTCTCATCGACGTCGAGGGGCTTCTCGGTCCAGAGGCGCACGCCGCTGCAGCTCACGTCTTCGATGCGGGCTCTGCAGGCGTCAGCGCTGATGCGCGTCACCTCGGTCTCGGCATTGTCGGCGGTACGGGTCTCGGCTCGTCTGTTCATGTCGCACTCTCCTGCTTCTCTGCCTCGATTCTAGCAACGCGCGAGCGCGAAAAGAGATTGCCGGGATGTTGCCGATGTTAAAATCTCACGCTTCTTTGTCCGGTTCGCTGACACAGACGCGCCAGGTCTTGAGCGCCTCGCGCCTGAACCGCTGAGATCTCTACCTGTCTGGCGCCGTCGGGTCGTCGAACCCGCCATCCGCGCGGCACGGCATGGCGAGCACGCGTCTCACCGCGGAGACGGGCAACGGGGCGTAGAGATGGGGGAACACCCCGCGGCCGTTTGCGGCAGCCTCGAAGCGAAGGGCCTCTCCCAGCGCGCTCACGTCGATCTCGAGCAACACGAGATCGGCGCGTCCGCGGTAGTAGAGGTCGGCGGTGCCCACGACCTGCTCAGGGCGCGACAGATGGATGAACCCCTCGAGCTCGAGGCTCGGCGGCGCGTGATGCCCGACGCGCTGGGCTTCAGCCCAGGTGGTGACTTCGGTGATGTGATAGACGGGAGGCATTCGGGTACGTTCGCCGCACGAGGGAAGCGGTTCCCGCACCCGCCCGACTCGGTGGGCTCCAAGAGAGCGACACAGCGCCTTGGCAGGCTTTTCACAGAGGCCTGCGAAACAGGCCGCCCACCGCTTCCCCACACGCGGGGCTGTCGGTGCGACTCGTAACCTGCGTTAGAGAAAGGGGACCCCGCCTCGTGTCCATTCGATTCTTCCGCGCAACGCTTGCCGCCGTGATCGCCTTCGCCGCGCTCACCCTGGCACAGCCCGCGCACGCCCAGCAGAACCAGGATCTGGCCAGCCAGAAGCCTGTGGCCATCGTCGCCGGCGCCTATGGCGACGCCCAGATCAAGACCGGCGACAGCGACTGGCGCAAGTCGTACGCCCTCGACCTCGTGCCCCCCACCACCCAGTTCAAGACGGGCAATGACGGTCGCTTCGTCATCATCTACCTCTACGACGATCACCGCGAGCTGCTGGCCCCCAACAGCACAGGCACCACTGATTTCCGCGGCCTCATCAACACCACCGGCAAGGCCTCCCGCGAGCCGAGCAAGAGCGGCGGCATGGAGTTCAGCGTCCCGTACATCACGAAGCTCAAGCTCAACCAGCCACAGTTCGCCAACGCCAACAGCCCCGGCGAGATGCAGCGCGAGCTCGACTTCATGTCGTCGTATGTCGACGTGACGCGCTACCCGCCCGTCTTCCACTGGCGCAACGCCAAGATGAACCCCTACAGCATCCAGCTGTTCAACGAGAGCAAGCAGTTCATCTACGGAAAGCGCGTGTCACAGCCGCTGTACACCTTCCCCACCCGCGCCCCGTTCCAGCTCATCAAGACCGGAACGTACTACTGGCAGGTGCTGGGCCCGCAGAACCAGATCATCGTGGCGCAGTACGCCTTCCGCCTGCTCACCCTGCCGCTGGTGAAGTACGTGGCCCAGCAGGAGCGCGTGTTCGACGCCGTGCAGGCCAAGCAGAAGGGCGACACCGTGTCAGCCACCGAGCTGTTCCTGGTCTTCAACCACTACAAGACCCTCGACAAGGGCATTCACCTGCTGCAGGAGTGGGCCAAGCTCGAGCCGACCAACCCCAACGTGTTCCGCAACCTCTGCCGCGGATACATCCTCAAGGGCTGCCCCCTCATGGCGCAGCAGGCGCTGCAGAAGGAGATCCAGCTGGGCGGCAACGACCCGGTCGGACCCTAGAAGAACGGCCTGAAAGGCCGA